>DATBYI010000061.1:0-5379 GCA_036513815.1 Solirubrobacteraceae bacterium | reverse complement strand
TGGTCTGTCGGTCGGAGGGTGGGTCTTCCTCTCGGGGCAGGGTGGGATCGATCCCGAGTCCGGTCAGGTCGTCAGCGACGATTTCGCCGAGCAGACGGAACAGACGTTCCGCAACATCGAAGCACTTCTCGCCGCGGCCGGAGCATCGCTCGACGATGTCGTGTCATGCCTCGTGCACATCACCGATTTGGCTCAGTTCCCGGCGCTCAATGCCATCTACGAGCAGAAGTTCCCCGGCATCAAGCCGGTGCGGACCACCGTTCGGGCCGATCTCGTCGGCGGGATGCTCGTCGAGGTGACAGTGATCGCCAGCCTCGGCTGACCGCCGGCACGCGGGCGGGTCTATCGCGCTGAATTACTGTCGTGGTTCAGAAAGCTGCGGATCTGGGCGACCGCGCGCGGATCTGAGAGCACGGTGATGTGCCCTCGCCGAGGATGCATCTCGAGCACGCACCCGGGGATGAGAGCGGCGGTCTCGGCAAACAGGTCGCAGTCATAGAAGCGGTCACGACCGCCGCCCACCAGCAGCGTCGGTGCTCGCACTGTCGGCAGGCGGCTGAGGTCAAAGTCGTCTTCGGCTTCGATGGTGACGGCCAGGTCACCCACCCCGCTGGCTGAGAGCAACCGCGGCGCAAGAAGCCAGCCGAGAACCGCCGCCGGCAGTCGACCTGCGGGCGGGGCGGCTGAGCCGGCCATGACTGCGAGCGCCTGACGCGTTGCGCCCCCGCGGAGCCTGGCCGCGACCTGGCGCTGAAGCCGCTGCGCGTACGGGCCGAGTCGACAACCGGTGCTGACCAGCGCTAACCGACGCACCACGTCAGGGTGCTCGGCAGCCAGTTGCTGAGCGATGCTCCCGCCCGTCGAGATGCCAAGCAGATCAATCGGGTCGCTGAACGTCTCCCGGAGCGCCTGAGCGTGTTCGGCGGCCAGCGCTGCCATCGTCATCCCGGCCGGCAAGCCTGGGCGCCGGTTCATGTAGAAGACCTTCCTCTCGCGCGCCCAGGGCAGCATCGACCACTCGTGCGTGCGGCGGATCGGACCTGGAGGCACACCCGCCTCGGGCGCAAGCCCGGCTAACACCGCCAGCGGCGCGCCTGACCCCGCCACCAAGCAGGGAAAGAGTCCCAACGAGCTCTCACGCACGTTCATCGCTGGGCATCCTGGCAGGCGACCATGAGGCTGAGATGACACAGATTTGTGGCATCTGCGCGATATGTGCTATAACTGGCGCATGCCACGCGATGAGGAGATCACCTTCGCCGACCACCTCGGCCGCTTCTATGCCCGCCGTTACGCGTTCCCGCCGATGGTCGGACGCGTGCTCGGCTATCTGCTCGTCTGCGAGCCCCGCGGCCAGTCGATCGCCGAGCTGAGCGAGGCGCTGCTGGCCAGTCGCAGCGCGATCACGGGCGCACTAGATGTGCTGGAGCGCCTGCATGCCATCCGGCGCTCGCGAGCAGCGGGCGAGCGGATGGACCGCGTCCGGATTGACTTCTCCTCGGCGGAAGCGCGGGGGTTTGACATCAGCGAGTACCAGGAGCTCGGTGATCTCGCCCGGGAGGGCCTCGAGGTGCTGAGCGATGCGCCGTCGGAACGTCGGGCGGACCTACTCGAGCTGGCGGCGTTCGCGGATTTCCTGGTCGAAGGCACCGAGGCGCTTCGCCAACAGTGGGAGGCGCGTCGTGACGCCCTCCGGGCCTCGGGAGAGTTGCCCTCATGAACTTCCTGTCGCGCAACCACGTCATTCGAGAATTTCGATCGGAAAGAAAGCAATGACAGATCCATCCTCAATGGCCATCGCAGCCGTCGATGTGCGCAAGTCCTTTGGCGACAACGTCGTGCTCGACGGACTCGACCTCGCCGTCGAGCAGGGCAGCGTGTTCGCGCTGTTAGGACCTAACGGCGCGGGCAAGACGACGATGGTGCGGATCCTCGCCACGCTGCTCGAGGCGGATCACGGCGCGATCCGGGTCGCCGGACATGACGTCGTGCGCGAGGCCGACGCGGTGCGCGCTGCGATCGGTGTGACCGGTCAGTTCTCGGCTATCGATGACCTCCTCACCGGGCGCGAGAACCTGGGGCTCATGGCCGACCTGCACCACCTTCCCCGCACGCGCGGCCGAGAACGCGTTGACCAGCTGCTCGAGCGCTTCGAGCTCGCTGACGCCGCCGACCGGATGGCGATGACCTACTCGGGTGGGATGCGTCGGCGTCTCGACCTGGCGATGACCTTGATCGGCGCGCCGCAGGTCATCTTTCTCGACGAACCGACCACCGGCCTTGATCCGCGCAGCCGCCGCACGGTGTGGGAGATCGTCGAGAGCCTGGCCGTCGAGGGCACGACGGTGTTCCTCACCACGCAGTACCTCGAGGAGGCCGACCGTCTCGCCGACCGGGTCGCCATCCTCGACCGCGGACGCCTGGTCGCCCAGGGCAGTGCGCAGGAGCTCAAGCAGCGAATCCCCGGCGGTCGCATCGACGTCCAGTTCGCCGACACCGAGGCGAAACTCGTGGCCGCCGACGCGTTGGGAATTCCGGTCCCCGAGCGGGACGCGCCGAGCTTGCAGATCGCTACCGACGGCAACGTCGCGACCCTGCGTCGCGTCCTCCGCGACCTCGATGAGGCCGGGGTCGACGTCGTCGATCTCGCGATTCACACGCCCGATCTCGACGACGTGTTCTTCGAGCTCACAGGCCGAGGTCCTGACGCGGCGGAATCGAGAACAGATGAGGAGATCTACCGATGAGCACCGCCTACGCCCTGCGCGATTCGACCACGATGCTGCGGCGCGACCTGCGCCACCTCCAGCGTTATCCCGGACTGTCGATGTTTCCGATCCTCATGCCGGTCGTGCTGCTGCTGCTGTTCGTGTACGTCTTCGGGGGCACCCTCGGCGACGGCATCAAGGTCGGTGGCGGCCGCGGCGCCTACATCAACTTCCTCACGCCGGGAATGCTCCTATTCACCGTCGTCGGCGCCGCTCAGATCACCGCGATCTCCGTAGCCAAGGACATGACCGAGGGCATCATCGCCCGCTTCAAGACGATGCGAATCTGGCGACCCGCCGTGCTCGCCGGCCACGTCTTCAGCAGCCTGATCCTGACTCTGATCAGCCTCGCCGTAACGATCGCTGTGGCGCTGCTGATTGGCTATCACCCCGCCGCTGGTCCGCTGCGCTGGCTGGCCGCCGTCGGGATCCTGGTGCTGCTTGCTCTCGCGCTGATCTGGCTATCGGTCGCGCTTGGTCTGCTCGCGAAGAGCGTCGAGACCGCGAGCAACACGCCGATGGTCCTCACACTGCTTGTGTTCCTCGGGAGCAGCTTCGTGCCGGTCGCCTCGATGCCCGCCGGCCTCCGCTGGTTCGCCGAGAATCAGCCGTTCACCCCGGTCACCAACACCGTGCGTAGCCTGCTCGCCGATCAGCACGTCGGCAGCGCCGGCGTCAAGGCGATCGGGTGGTGCCTCGCGATCACCGCGGCGAGCTATCTATGGGCCAGGTACCTGTATAACCGCCGGCCCGTCCAGTAGGCATCCTCGCGCCCGCGACGAGAGCCGGTCGTCAAACCGTCGCGTCGAGACGGGGGTCGGTAGCGTCATGCCGAGTGCTGACGCAGACTCGATACCCGATCGATCAGACTGGTCGGTGTGAACGGTGATGTGAGCGCTCGTGCCCGGCCGTGGAGAGGGCCGGGCCGACGCGCTCGGAGGCTCCTGACCCTGGGAGCCGGCGTGCTGTCGATTGGCGCACTGGCCTATGTCGCCCCGCCCGGGCAGGTGATCAAGACGGTCACTCATCTAAGCCCGTTGTGGCTGGCGGCGGCCGTCGGGTTGGAGCTTGCCTCATGCCTGAGCTACGTCGTGGTGTTCCGACGCTTCTTTCCGGAGGCCTCGCGGCCCGTGAGCCGTCGCGTGGCCTGGATTGCCATGGGCGCCGGCGCGATTCTCCCGGGCGGGAACTTCTCCTCTGCCGCGACCACCGGGTTGCTCCTGCATCAGCAGCGCACCGGCGCGCGTGGTCTGGTGGAGCGGTGCGGCGCGCTGCTGTGCTTTCTGACCCTGTTCGGGTTTGCCGTCAACGGTCTGGCCGGGGTGTTGCTCCTGCTCGGCTTCGGTCGTGGGCCGCATGACCTCGAGCACGCCGGCATCCCCGTCTTGGTCTCCCTGTTCGTGATCGGCTCGGCCACGGCTGCGATGCTGCTCGGCCGTCGTCGCGGGCCACGGGCCCCGAAGGTGGTGCGCGCGGTCGTGGAGTCGCTCGAAGGCGCCCGCGAGTCGCTGTTCGCGCCGCATTGGCGTCTGCTCGGCGCGGGTGGATTCCTGTGGCTCGACATGGCCGCGCTCTGGGCTGCGTGTCGCGCGACCGGCCATCCAGTGGGCGTACTCGCGCTGGCACTGGCGTATTTCGTCGGCTACCTGGCCACGATGATCCCGATGCCCGCGGGACTCGGAGTGCTCGACTCCGGGCTCGCCGGGGCGCTGGTTCTGTACGGCTTCTCCCCCGCGGCCTCAGTCGGAGCTGTCCTCGTCTACCACGCGATCTCGATCTGGGTGCCCTGTGTGGGCGGACTCGCCGCCTGGTTACTCACCCGCGGCGCGCTGCGCGCCAGTGCCGCCGCTCCGATCGTTGAGCCCGCAGCGACCGCATCCGCGGCGGGCGGCTAAACGGGTCGGCTACACGATCCAGAAGGCCACGACGGCGTATTGCAACGCTGCCGCCGCGATCACGAGCAGATGGAACAGCTCGTGGTAGCCGAACACCCGCGGCACGGGGTCGGGTCGCTTCTTGGCGTAGATCACCCCGCCGACGCTGTACAGGATGCCGCCGAGCGCTAACGCCACGACCGCGGCAATCCCGAGGCGCTGCACGAGCTCGGGAAGCGCGATAACCGAGATCCAACCGATCAGGATGTAGATCGTCGCCCCCAGCCATCCGGGAGCGTCGATCCACACCAGCTTGAACACCGCCCCGGCCAGCGCTGCGGACCAGGCCGCGACGACGGTTACGACGGCCACCGGGCCGTGCAGCACGAGCAGCCCGAACGGCGTGTAGCTACCGGCGATCAGGACGAAGATCATCGTGTGATCGAGTCGACGCATCCAGCGCCGCGCGCCAATCGTCCGCCAGTCGATCCGGTGATAAAGGGCGCTCGTACCGAACAAAGCGGCGACGCTCAGCGCGTATACAGACACCGCCAGCCGGGCGCGAACCGACCCGGCCCCGAGCACTAGGCAGACGCCGGCCACCAGCGAGGCCACGAAGGCCCACTGATGAAGGACTCCCCGTAGCCGCGGCCTACGCAGCGGATCAGGGATTACGGCCGGCACGGCTTGGCAGGGCTACCGATCGCCAGCGGCCGGGACGCTGTCCGTGGCCGAGA
>DATBYI010000060.1:0-8014 GCA_036513815.1 Solirubrobacteraceae bacterium | reverse complement strand
GCGCTGATGAACGCCGCGCTCGTCCCGAAGCACGTCATCCCGGTGTCGGCGGCGAGGTCCCAAAGCGTCGCGAGCGACGGGTACCCCGGGTTGCCGTCGAACAGGACGATCGACGCATCGGACAGCAGCATCCCGACGATGAAGTTCCACATCATCCAGCCGGTCGTCGTGAACCAGAAGAGACGATCTCCGGCCTGCGCGTCGAGATGCAGACACGCCTTCTTGAGGTGCTCGAGCAGGACGCCGCCCTGGCCGTGGACGATCGGCTTCGGCAGCCCGGTCGTTCCCGACGAGTACAGAACCCATAGCGGGTGGTCGAACGGCAGCTGCGCAAAATCCAGCTTCTCTGAATCGCCGAGGAAGCCGTCCTCCCAGCCGGACCCATCCAGGTACCCGAGGCGCACGACCCGCGCCAGCGACGGGATCTCGCCGGCGATCCGGTCGACCGCGTCACGCCGATCGAAGTCCTTCCCGCCGTAGCGGTAGCCATCGACGGCCAGCAGCACCTTCGGCTCGATCTGCAAGAAGCGGTCGATCACACTTCGCGCCCCGAACTCCGGAGCCGCTGAGGACCAGACCGCCCCGATCGAGGCGCAGGCGAGCAGCGCCGCCACCGTCTCGGGGATGTTCGGCATGTACGCCGCCACCCGATCGCCCTCCGAGACGCCCAATGCACGCAGCCCGGCCGCGATGGCGGCGGTCTGCGAACGCAGCTCACCCCAGGTGAGCCGTTCAAGCTCCCGCGACTCAGATGCATGTTGGATGGCCAGGGCCGACGGATCCTTGCCCGCGAATACATGCTCGGCGTACGACACCCGCGACCCCGGGAACCACGAGGCCCCCGGCATCACGTCGTTGGCCAGCACGCGATCGCCGCGCTCAGCAAACCGAACCCCGCAGAACTCGACCAGCGAGGCCCAAAACGCCTCCACGTCTCGGACCGACCAGCGCCACAGGTCGTGGTACCCCTCGAACTCCAACCCACGTGTCTCGGCGAGCCAGCGCGAATACCGCGTCACCGTGGCTCGCTCGATCCTCTCCGGGCTCGGAGTCCACAGCACCTTCGGCTCGGTGACCGCCACAGCTAGGATTATCCCGTAGTAGCGTTGACCGGGCATGCCCGCCGGTCGCAAACCGAGCCCGACGCTACGCGCGGACGAGCTCGCCGACATCGTGCTCCCCGATCAGGAGTGCCACGACGTGCGCCTCGGCGATCTGTGGAGCGAGCGCCCCGCCGCGCTCGTGTGGCTGCGGCACTACGGCTGAATTTTCTGCAAGGAGCACGCGGTCCAGTTGGACCGCGCCCGGGGCGAGTTCAAGGCGGCGGGCGTCAACCTGGTGCTGATCGGCCAGGGCACCCCACGCCAGGCCGCCGAGTTCCGCCGGCGCCAGGGCATCCAGCTCCCCGTGCTCGCCGACCACGACCGGGTCAGCTACAAGGCGGCAGGGACAAAGGTCGGCGGCGTGACAGACCTGTTCAGCCCGCAGACCGTCGCCAAGGGCCTCCTGGCCACCGCCCGCACGAGAAGGACCCAGACCCGCACGATCGGCCACCCCGCCCAGCTCGGTGGCGCGCTCGTGATCGTGCCCGGCGGGCGCGTGGCGTGGTCGCAGATGGCGCAGGACGCCTCCGACAACGCGCCGCCCGAAGAGATCCTGGCCGCCGTCCGAGAAGCCGGCGAATAGTCTGCGGACCGGCCGGCGGCCCCGGACGGGAGTCACGATCCGGGACCGCCGCCGGTCCCCAGCTGCGGGATTCGGGGAGTCCTTACCGCATTGCGACGAGGCGCACTGTCGTCGCGCCGCCGAGACTACGTCGGCGTCCGTCAGTTCTCTGTAAGCGTCGATTGACAGGTCCGGGATCGGACAGCGTGGGCCGCCGCGGTCAGGGAACGACCTGGATGTTGCGCCCGCTTCCGCCGCCCAGGTAGTAGCCGCCGCCCTGGTAGTAACCACCGGGTGCGGACTGGTAGGACGGCGTCACGCCCGAGTCCGGCGTGGGCACTGCGGCGGCGAACATCCGCGACAGGACGAGAAGAAGGACGACGCTGCCGGCGACGATCCACAGGACGATGACCGTCCGCCGGAGCCACAACGCCGCGCTCGCCGAGCTGGCGGCGGCAGCCGCGCGCGCGACGGCCGGAACGGCCGGAACCACCGCCGCCACTGGACGGAGCCTCACGGGCCGAGGCGGCGCGACCGGCGCGACGGGCGCCACCGCCGCTGCCGTCACCGGCACCACCAGCGCAGCGGCAACCATCCGCGGCGCCGGCGCCGGCCCGGGGTAGCGCTCGTTCAACCGCCGGTCCGAAAGCAGCCCGCGCAGCGCGCGCTGCCACTCTCCGGCGGCGGGCCGGCGCACGGCGACATCTCCCAGCGCCCGATACAGCAGGTCGCGCAGCTCCGCCGGCACGTAGCGGAGATTGGGAGCCAGCGCCCGAGCATCGTGCGAGCGGGCGAACAGGCGCAGAATCACGAGCCCGAGCTTGTACACGTCGGCCGCGCGGGTTCCCGGCGGCTCGTCGAACTCGGGCGGGACATCCCAATCGCCCGTCTGGACGGACTCGAGCGGACTCCGGCCCCGGAACGCCATCGAGTCGCAGTCGATGAAGCAGACGGCCGGACCGCCGGCGCCGGCGAACGTCACCAGCAGGTTGTTAGGCGCGATGTCGCCGGCGGCGATCCCGTGCCGGTGTAGGAAATCGAGGCCACCGCTCACCCGTTCGGCCACCTGCGCGCGGTGAACGGTGTCCAAGCGAATACCGAGACCCCGCAGCTCGAGGTAGCCGTCGGCGCCGAGCAGATGCTCAAGCGTCAGCAGCACGCGCTCGCGCCGCCCGCTCGGCATCACGAACGGCACCGCGAACCGCGCGCTGACGTCTCGCATGACGATGCCGACCGCGACGGCGCCCGAGTAGACGACGGCGAGCGGCCACGCGGTGAGACCGTGCAGCCACGCCTGCTGTTCGGGATCGAGCGCCCGGCCCCACGCCACCATTTCGGCCAACACCTGCCCCGCCCGCGCCGGTGGCGCGCGCCGGTACAGCTTCACGACGATCGGGTCTGGACCGAGCGACGCCGGCGCGAACTGCGGGCGGTACACGCGTCCCTGGCCGCCCACGCGGGACACGGGCACGAGCTCGCCGAGGTCCTCAACCCGCACCGCCCGCGGCCGCGCATTGACCTCGAATAGCGACGCGAGCGCGGTCATGCCCACACCGCGACCAGAGTGCGGTCGTCGTCGTAGGTGCTGCGGCTGAAGTCGAGCAGCCGCGCGAAGTCGACCACGTCGGGCGGCGTCGCGAGCTCGCGGGCGAGGGCACGCCCCAGCTCGCTGTCGCCGCCGGCGAGCGGCAAGGCGACACCATCGGTGCAGAGCAGCAGCACACGACCAGGCTCGAGCGAGCACGCGCCGACTTCCACCGATCGCGCGTCGCGCGGGAGCGCCTGTACGCCACCCCCGATGAGGCCGTCCTCGCTCGGCCGCGAGTCCACCACCGGATCGTAATGCCTGCCGTGCAGGCGGAAGGCAGGCGAATCGCCCACCGCGGCCGCCTGCACGGAAATCCCGTCGGAGTCACCGGCGCAAACCGTCGCGACCAGCAGCGTCGTGGCGAGCGAGCCCGCGTCCTCGCCCGTTCGCTCTGCCTCGGAGTGCAGCGCCCAGGCCGACTGCTCAAACACATTCGCCCAGTCCACCTCGCCCGCGTCACGAGACGCGTCGAGCTGGCGCGCCACCGCCGCCGTCGCGTACCGGACGGCGAGTGCGGCGCCCAGATCGGACCGCGCCGCGCCCGATACGCCGTCGGCCACGGCGGCGATCAAGGTCCGAGTCGCCGCGTGCATGGCCAGACACAGATCGTCCTGACGCGGGCCGCCGACGTAGCGCTTGGACAGGCCCCGGACCGACGCGGCACGGACGACGAGGTCGAACGCCGTGCCGCCGTCGGCGATCGTGTCCGGTCGATACGGATCCCCCGCCGACAGACGGGGTTCGATGGCCGGGGCCGGATCGCCAATCGTCACCGGACCACGCGCCAGGCGGACCCGGCGGCGGACCGGGGCCGCGGTGGCGCGCTCCCGCGGGACCATGGGCGCCGGCTACAGGAGCGGGGCGTCGAGTTGCACGAACCCCTCGGGCTTCTCGAACTCGATCGTCTGCTCGCCCCGGTCGAGCCGCTCGGCCGAGGCGACCATCGAATTGAGCATCGACGAGGCGAATTCCGCGATCGCGCCCGCCGTGGAGGCGCCCGTCGTCATCATGAACCCGTAGCCTGGCGACGTCGCCAGATCCCGAATCACGTCCGGATCGGCGTCGCCCACGCCGAAGGCGAGGACGTTGGGACGCTCCCGGAAGCCGGGATCCTTGAGCTCGTCCAGGCAAGCGCGCCACTTGTCGGCCTTGTCGGTCGGCAGACCGTCGCTCAGGAAGAACACCGACGGACGGTGGACCTGGTACCCGGTGCTCTTGAGCAGAGCCACGTCGGCCGGGATCGTCTGGCGCAGCGCCTCGAGCGCGCTCGCGTAGCTCGTCCCCCGCCCGCGCGGCGCGAGCGTCGGCAGCACGAGGTCCTCGCTCAGCTCCGAGAGCTGCAGGCGCGTCTCGGCCGTGTCGGCGAAGGTGATGATCCCGAAGCGGACCTTCTTCCCGATCAGCGGGTGCTTGGCCACCTCGTCGCGCAGGTCGACGAGGCCCTGGTTGACCGCGGCGATCGGATCGCCGGCCATCGAATGGGACTCGTCGCCCACGAAGTACATCGGCAGCACCTGCCCGATGATCGACCGCGTCGGGGCTTGCACCGCCTCCCCCATCACGGGTTCGGCGGCCACCGGCGCCGGGACAGCGGGCTCAGACCCGCTGTCACCGAGGCTCGCTGGCGCCTCAGTCCCGCTCGCCCAGAGGCTCGATGGCGATCCGGGTGGGTCCGCGCTCCCTGGAAATCTCATCTTCATCCTCCGCTCTCACGCTCCCGACGTCGTACTCGTTCCGCCCGATCCCGACGGTCGCGGCGGAATCAGCAGGCTCTGGCACGGCTTGCTGGCCGCGATGAACTTCTGGTTCGTGCGGATGTTCGCCGGGAAGATCGGCCCCTTGCCCGAGAAGTTCGGGTTCGGCAGGTTGTAACCGTGCTGGCGCACGCACGTCACGTACTTCGTGACTGCCGTGTGCGAGAGCCGTCCGGCGAAGTTCCCCCGGCGGAAGCCGAAGTTCGCACCGCAGGCCTTGAATGCGGCCTGCAGCTTAGGGTTGTTGGCGAAACCGCCGCCGCCCCCGAAGAATCCGCGGCGCGGCGTCGTGCCCGTCCCGGTCGTTCCGGTTCCGGTGCCGGTGCCCGAACCCGGAGCGCCACCCGAAGCACCGCCCGGAGGAGCGCCGGCCGGACGCGAAGGCAGCGTGACGCCGTGCTGCTTCAGACAGGCGGCGAGAGCCGTGCGCCGGGCGCTGCCCGTGGCGGCCGTCGTGGTGGTGGTGCCGCTCGAGCCACTGGAAGCGCTCGAGCTGGTCGTGCTGCTCGAGCTGCTCGCACTCCCGCAGGCCGCGATCACGCAGCCCAACGCCAGCGCCAGGAGGATGAAGAGCGCCCCGCGGGGTGCTTTACCGATGAGTTTCAAAACGTCTGGTCCTTTCTCAATTTTGATACTGCTATCCGCCGCCGAACAGCGAACCGACGGCGGACGATGCGCTACTTCCGGAGCTCGAGCTGCCCGAGCCGCCGCTGGCAGCAGCGAAGGGACTCGCGCCGGTGTCGGATACGGTCGTTGCGCTGACCGTGCCGTTGGAGCCCTTGGCCCCCGCAACAGTGACGAGGTCGCCCGGCCGCACGGCGTTCTTACCCACTGAGACGCTCTTGGTCACCTTGGTCGCGCTCGACAGCGTGACCTTGACGGTGTTGCCGGAGGTCTCGGTGATGTAGAGCGAGTTGCCGCTGATGCTCGAGACGGTCCCCAGAGTGGCCCCTCCGGCCGCCCCACCGCCGAACAGAGCGCGGAAACCCCCGGCGCCACCGCCGGCGCCGCGCGTCGAAGTGCTCGACCCGGTGGTGCCGGTGCGCCCCGCGGCTCCGGTACGGCCCGCTGCACCGGTGCCGGTCGCGCCCGTGCCCGCTGCGCCGGTGCCGGTGCCGGTCGCAGCCGCCGCGAACGGGCTCGCCGAGCTCGAGTTGGCGAGCTGGTTCTTCTCGATCCGCACGCCGACGTAGAAGCCGACGAGGCCAAGGATCAGCGCGAATAGCCCGGCGCTCCACCAGCTCAACCACTTGCGTCGTGGACGTCCAGGGAGCGCGAGGCCCGACTCATCCTCATAGCCCTCCCACTCCTCCTCGGGCGTGTCATAAGGGATGGCGTTCATCTCGATTCCTCTGGGTCGTTGTTCAGGCGTCTCACTCAAAGCGGAGAGCCTCGATCGGCCGGAGCGCCGCGGCGCGCCCGGCGGGATAGGTTCCGAAGAAGAGTCCGATCAGGACCGCGGCGCCGAAGGCGAGCCCGATCGAGTAGGGCGCGATCACCGGCTGGACCCCGGCGATCTTGAACTGGCTGCCGACAATCCCGGCGATCACCCCCGCGATCCCGCCAAAGAAGGACACGAGCACCGCCTCGACCAGGAACTGGGTCAGGATGTCGCTGCGCCGCGCGCCGACCGCCTTGCGGATGCCGATCTCGCGCGTGCGCTCGGTGACCGAGACGAGCATGATGTTCATCACGCCGATCCCGCCCACGAGGAGCGAAATCGCGGCGACCTCGCCGAGCAGCGTGGTGAACACCTTGCTGCTCGCCGTCGAGGTCTGAAGGATCGAGCTCTGGTTGACCACGTTGAAGTTCGCCGTGCCGTCCGAGCCCGGGCTCGGCGGATCGAGCGTGGTGAGGATGTTCGTCACCTCGGTCTGCGCCGCGTTCAGCTGCCCGCGCGACTTGGCCTGAACGACGATCTGGCTGATGTTCCCGTAGCCGGTCAGCGTGTCCTGCACCGCGGTCAGCGGCGCGATCGCGACGTCGTCCTGGTCGGTGCTCCCATTCGATCCCTTGGAGTTGGTCACACCGATGACCTGGAAGTTCGTGCCGTTGACCTGAATCGATTGGCCAACCGGGTCCGCGCCACCGAACAGCTCACTCACCACGGTCGGTCCGACCACGAGCACGCGACTGTGGTTCTGCACGTCGGCGTTCGTGAACCACGAGCCCTCTGCCATCGTGTAGCTGCGCGCCGCCTCGTAGGACGTCGTCGTGCCGACGAACGAGGACGGGGAGTACGTCGTGTCCCCGTCGGTCAGGGTCACGCTGTTGGCGCTCACGACGGGCGAGGAGCTCTGCACATCAGGCGCCTGGTATGGATTCACGAGCGCGTTGGCGTCGGCCACGGTGAGCCCGGTGCTGGCGGCGGCGCTGGCGCCCGCGCCGCCTCCGCCCCCGCGGAAGAACAGCCCCCCGAGCGAGGGGGTGCCGCTCACGAGCAGCACGTTCGAGCCGAGCGCGTCGATCTGGTTCGTGACCGCGGTCGAGGAGCCGGTGCCGACCGCGATCAGCACGATCACCGAACCCACTCCGATCATCAGACCCAGGATCGTCAAGCCGGACCGCAGCTTGTTCGCCGCCAGCCCGCCGAGGGCGACACGGACGATCTCGATCATCCCATCGCCTCCGCGTGCTCGTTGCGCTCGTCGGAGACGATCGTCCCGTCGCTGATCCGGACGACGCGACGCGCGTGGGCGGCCACGTCCTGCTCGTGCGTGATCAGGATGACCGTCCGGCCCTGCTCGTTGAGGTGGCTGAAGATGTTCAGCACCTCGGCCGAGGACACCGTGTCGAGGGCGCCCGTCGGCTCGTCGGCCAGGATCATCGCCGGGTTGGTGACGAGCGCGCGGGCGATCGCGACGCGCTGCTGCTGGCCGCCCGAGAGCTCGGACGGCATGTGGTGGACGCGATTGCCGAGGCCGACCTGGCGCAGCGCGGCGATCGCCCGTTCGTGGCGCGCCCCGCGGTTCAGCCCCGCGTAGGCGAGCGGAAGCTCGACGTTGGC
>DATBYI010000059.1:0-8630 GCA_036513815.1 Solirubrobacteraceae bacterium | reverse complement strand
CTGCCTTCCCGCCACACCGCCGGGCGGCCGATCGGACGCCTGCGGCGATCTGGCCGCTGTACGCCCTGCTCGGCGCTCTCGCCGCCGGCTACGTGGCGCTGGAGCTTGCCAACGTCAGTTGGGACTGGCTGAACGGCTGGGGGGTCGACGCCTTCGAGATCGTCGTCAGCGGCCTCTGCACCGTCAAGATCGTCACGCTTCGACGGGGTCGCGCGATCCCGCTTCTCCTCGGCATCGGCCTGTTCTGCTGGACCGGTGGCGACATCGTGCTGACCATCCAATCGCTCGGCGGAGCGACGCCGCCATCGCCCTCGCTGGCCGACGCCTTCTACGTTGCGTTCTATCCCGTCACCTACGCCGCCCTGATGCTCCTGCTCCGCAGCCAGGTTCGGCGCTTCAGCCTGGCCAGCTGGCTCGATGGCGCGGTGGCCGGGTTCGGCGCGGCCGCGCTGTGCGCGACGTTCGCCTTCAGCGCGGTGCTGCACCACGACCGCGGCAACGCCACGGGCGTCGCGGTCAACCTGGCCTACCCGGTCGGCGACATCCTGCTGCTTGGCCTCGTCGTCGGTGGCGCGGCGATCGTCTCCGGGCGCCGGCGGTTGCCCTGGCTCCTGCTCGCGGTCGGCTACGTGCTGAACTCGGTCGGAGACGTGTTCAACGTCCTCAACTCCACGTCGTTCGTGGGGACGCTGTTCAACGCGATCGCGTGGCCGCTTTCGATCCTGCTGGTGTCGGTAGCGGTGTGGATCAGGACGCCCGCGCCGCGACCAACCGCCGCGGAGGAGCCACCCGGGTTCGTCCTGCCCGCGCTCGCCGCCGCCGCGGCCCTCGCGATCCTGTTCGTCGGCTCGCTGAATCACGTGGGCCGCGTCTCGCTCGCCCTCGCGGTCGCGACACTCCTCGTGGCCGGCGTCCGCTCCGCCCTTTCGCTGGTCGGGCTGCGCAACCTGACCGAGCAGCGCCGGCGCGAGTCGGTCACCGACGCGCTGACCGGTCTGGGCAATCGGCGGGCGCTCTTCCAGCTGCTCGACGCGTTCCTCTCAGAGCAGCGCGACCCGGACGCGCCGAGTCGCCGGCTCGCCTTCATGTTCGTCGACCTCGACCGCTTCAAGGAGGTCAACGACTCCTTCGGCCACCCCACGGGCGACGAGCTGCTCCGCCAGCTCGGCGCGCGGCTCGAGGACTCGCTGCGCGAGTCGGATCTCGTCGTCCGCCTCGGCGGCGATGAATTCGCGGTGGCGTTGCTCGACAGCGACGCCGACTACGCCGCCACCATAGCCGGACGGCTGACGGCCCGGATCGAGGAGCCGTTCGCGCTCGACGCGGTGCGGGTGCAGATCGGCGCGAGCATCGGCATCGCGGTGTATCCGGACGACGCCCTCGATGCGGCCGATCTGGTCCGCTGCGCCGACCTCGCGATGTACCGCGCCAAGGTCGACGGCAAGCGCTTCGCGATCTACCAGGAGGACCTCGACGGCGCGGCCAACCGCCTCCAGCTGGTCGAGGAGCTCCGGGTCGCCATCGAGGACCGGCAGCTCGAGCTCCACTACCAACCCCAGGTCGACCTCTCGACCGGGGAGATCACCGCGGTCGAGGCGCTCCTGCGATGGGTTCATCCGCGCCTCGGGTTCATCCCCCCGCTCGAGTTCATCGCGTTGGCCGAGGACGCCGGGCTGATGCGCGGACTGACCGCGCTCGTGCTCGACGAGGCCATCTTCCAGTGCGCCACGTGGCGCTCGGCCGGAAAGACTCTCACCGTCTCGGTCAACATCTCGAGCTCGGACCTGCTCAACCCCGACTTTCCGGATCTGGTGGCGAGACTGCTCGCCGGCTACGGCCTTGGCCCGGAAGCGCTTGTGCTCGAGATGACCGAGACCACCGCGATCCACGACTTCGAGCGCTCGCAGGAGGCCATCCAGAAACTCCACGACCTCGGCCTCGTCGTGTCGGTCGACGACTTCGGCGCCGGCTTCACCTCGCTCGCCTACCTGGGCAGCCTCGCCGTCGGCGAGCTCAAGCTCGACCGCAGCTTCATCACGCGCCTGAGCGAAGGCCGCGAGGGTCGTGACCTCGCCCTCGTGCGCGCCACCGTCGAGCTCGCCCACGCGCTCGGCTTGCGCGTGGTGGCCGAGGGCGTCGAGGACGATCACTGCCTCGGGCTGCTCAGCGGACTGAGCTGCGACCTCGTTCAGGGCTACGTGATCTCGAAGCCCAAGCCCGCCAGCGAGCTCGAACTGGCGCCCCACGCGGTCCCGGCCGTCATCGCGCGCCGAGCCGCCTAAGCGCCCGTCTAACCCGGCCCCGACCGACCGCGCTGGGTGCGGTCGGCATCATTGAGCCCATGCAGGTGACGGTGTCGGTCAATTCCCGCGAGTACACGCGCGACGTGGAGCCGCGCATGCTGCTCGTACATCTCCTGCGCGACGAGCTGGGCCTCACCGGCACGCACTGGGGCTGCGACACCTCCAACTGCGGCACGTGCGTGGTGCTGATGGACGGTGAGCCGATCAAATCGTGCACGATGCTCGCCGCCACCGCCGAGGGGCACGAGATCCTCACCGTGGAGGGGCTCGAGGTCGACGGCATGCTCGATCCGGTGCAGCAGGGTTTCACCGAGATGCACGGCCTCCAGTGCGGCTTCTGCACGCCCGGCATGATGCTCACGGCGCGGGCTCTGCTCGAGCGCAACGCCGATCCGAGCGAGGCCGAGATCCGCGAGGCCATTTCGGGCCAGATCTGTCGCTGCACCGGCTACGCCACGATCGTGCGCTCGGTCCGCTGGGCGGCCGAGCATCGGAGGAGACCATGAGCGTCGCCGACGGGAACCCGATCGGGTTTGGCCGCATGCGGCGCAAGGAGGATCCCCGTTTCATCCGCGGCCAGGGCCGCTTCGTCGACGACGTGCAGCTGCCGGGCATGCTCCACGGCGCCGTCCTGAGGAGCCCCGTCGCTCACGCCCGGATCGTCTCGATCGACGCGTCGGCGGCGCTTCAGCACCCGAAGGTCCACGCCGTCATCACCGGCAGCGATCTCGAGGCCCGCGGCGTGGCCTGGATGCAAACCATCTCGGCCGACACGCAGGCGGTGCTCGCGACCGACAAGGTGCGCTTCCAGGGCCAGGAGGTCGCGTTCGTCCTGGCCGAGGACCACTACTCGGCACGCGATGCGCTCGAGCTGATCGACGTCGACTACGAAATGCTCCCAGCCGTCGTCGACCCGCGCCATGCGCTGGATCCCGGCGCCCCGCTGATCCGCGACGACAAGCCCGGCCAGACCGACAATCACCTCTTCGAGTGGGAGTCGGGCGACCGGGCGGCGACCGACCGGGTCTTCGAGCGGGCCGACGTCGTCGTCGAGCAGGATCTCGTCTTCCCGCGTTCGCATCCCGCCCCGATGGAGACCTGCGGCGCCGTGGCGCAGTTCGACCCGGTGTCGGGGAAGCTCACCGTCTGGTGCACGACCCAGGCGCCGCACGCCCACCGCACCGTGTACGCGCTTCTCACCGGACTGCCCGAGCACAAGATCCGCGTCGTCTCCCCGGACGTCGGCGGCGGGTTTGGCAACAAGGTTCCGGTCTACCCCGGCTACGTGTGCGCGATCATCGCCGCCATCGACAGCGGCCGGCCGGTCAAGTGGATGGAGGACCGTTCGGAGAATCTGATGTCGACGGCGTTCGCGCGCGACTACGCGATGCGCGGCGGCATCGCCGCCACCAAAGGCGGAGAGATCCTCGCCGTCCGCGTCGACGTGATCGCCGACCACGGTGCGTTCAACGCGACCGCCCAGCCCACCAACTACCCGGCCGGCTTCTTCCATGTGTTCACGGGCTCCTACGACATCGAGGCGGCCCACTGTCACGTCACGGGCGTCTACACGAACAAGGCGCCCGGAGGGGTGGCCTACGCCTGCTCATTCCGGATCGCCGAGGCCGTTTACCTGGTCGAGCGAATGGTCGACTGCCTTGCCTATGAGCTCGGAGTCGACCCAGCCGAGCTGCGACTGGCCAACCTGATCAGGCCCGAGCAGTTCCCCTACGAGTGCAAGACCGGCTGGGTCTACGACTCCGGCGATTACGAGCGGACGCTGCGCAAGGCGCTCGAGATCGCCGACTACGCCGAGCTGCGCCGCGAGCAGGCGGCCGCACGTGCGCGCGGCGAGTTGATGGGGATCGGCGTCGGCTTCTTCACCGAGGCCGTCGGCGCCGGCCCGCGCAAGCACATGAACATCCTCGGGCTGGGCATGAACGACGGCGCGACGCTGCGCGTGCACCCGACGGGCAAGGCGCAGCTCAGCATCAGCGTCCAGACCCAGGGTCAGGGCCACGAGACCACGTTCGCCCAGATCGTCGCCGAGGAGCTGGGCATCCCGCCCGACGACATCGACGTCGTGCACGGCGACACCGACGTCACCCCGTACGGGCTCGGAACCTACGGGTCACGCTCCACCCCGGTGAGCGGCGCGGCCACCGCGATCGTCGCGCGCAAGGTGCGCGACCGGGCGCGAATCGTCGCCGCGGCGATGCTCGAGGCCTCCTCCGATGACCTCGAGTGGGAGAAGGGCCGCTGGTTCGTCAAGGGCGACCCCGAGAAGGGCGCGACGATCCAGGAGATCGCCATGGCGGCGCGCGGGTCGGTCGAGCTGCCGCCCGGAGTCGAGGCCGGCCTTGACGCCGAGACGGTCTACGACCCGCCCAACTTGACGTTTCCCTACGGCGCCTACATCTGCGTCGTCGACATCGACCCCGGCACGGCCAAGGTGCGGATCAGACGGTTCGTCGCCGTCGACGACTGCGGTACCCGGATCAATCCGATGATCATCGAGGGCCAGGTGCACGGGGGCCTCACCGACGGGGTCGGGATCGCGCTGATGGAGCAGATCGCCTTTGACGAGGACGGCAACTGCCTCGGGGGCTCGCTGATGGACTACCTGATCCCGACCGCGCTCGAAGTCCCCGACTGGGAGACCGACTTCACGGTCACGCCCTCGCCCCATCATCCGATCGGAGCCAAGGGCATCGGCGAGTCGGCGACGGTGGGCTCCCCGCCGACGATCGTCAACGCCGTCTGCGACGCGCTCCGTCCCTACGGCGTGCGCCACGTCGACATGCCGTGCACCCCGTCCCGGGTGTGGCACGCGATCCAGGCAAGTCGGGGTGGGCAACCGTGAGCACTCCGTTCACGACCGGTCTCGTGCTCGCCGCCGGCGGCTCCAAGCGCCTGGGCCGCCCCAAGCAGCTCCTGACCTACGGCTCGGCGACGCTGCTCGACCACGTGCTTGGCACAGCCCGGGCGTGCCGCTTCGACCAGCTGATCTGCGTGATCGGCGGCAGTGCGCCGGAGATCAAGACGACGGTCGAGATGACCGGCGTCGACCTCGTCGAGAACGATGACTTCAGCGAGGGCTGCTCGTCATCGATCGCCGCCGCCCTGAGCGCCGTCGATCCGCGCTGCCAGGTGCTCGTCCTGCTGCTCGGCGACCAACCGGGCGTGACCGCCGCCACCGTCGCCGAGCTGCTCGCCGGGCGCGGCGACGCGGCCCTGGCCGCGTGTGCCTACGACGGCGGGCGCGGCCACCCGCTGGCGTTCGCGCGGAGCACGTTCAACGATCTCGCGGCGCTCCACGGCGACAAGGGCGTCTGGAAGCTGCTCGATCGCGCCGGCGATGCCGTCGTCGACGTGCCGGTGGGCGGCGCGATCCCCCGCGACGTCGACACCTGGGAGGACTACGAAGCCGTGCTACGAGGGGAGGCGGCGTCGATCTCGTCCGCCACCGATCGCCACAGCGTTACGTGAACCTTCGGCCGCACGCGCTTAGAGACTGTGCCGGCCCGGCCCGTCGAGATCGCCTGGGTCGCGTCTGACGTCGTCGCGAACCGTTGCAGCGCGAGCGCAGCGGGCACGGCGCGCTCGAGCCCCAGCGTGCTGGCGTGCCACATCTCCTCGATCGGAGTCCCGCGGACGTCGATCCGGATCAGCGCCCGACGGCGAACCTCCTCGAGCACCGAGTGCGCGAGCGTGAGGAGGATGCCCTCGCCTGCGGCGGCCGCCGCAATCGCCGCCGCGTGGCTCGAATAGGCCGAGATTTCGGTTGGGGCCAGACCGTTGCGGTCGAAGAACAGACCAGTTGCGGTGGTCGGATCGATCTCCGGCGGCCCGAGTAGCCAGCGCTCTCTCGCGAGGTCCGCGGGTGCGACGCCGGACAGCCCCGCCAGCGGATGAGCAGGCGCCGCGACGATGATCAGGCGGCAGCGCAGGAACGGCACGGTGGCGATCGTGTTCGCCCGTTCGGGACCCGGATGCGGGCCGAGCGCGATGTCCGCCTGACGGTGCTCGAGGCGATCCGCGAACGATGAGCCGGGAACCGATTCGATCGAGATCTCGAGCCCGTCATCGCGGGTCGTGAACGCCTCGATCAGCGGTCCGATGTGCTCGGCCACGACGTTCGTGGCGACGACCTGCAGGCGGCGCGGCTGCCCCGCCGAGTCGTGGACCGAGCGACGCGCCTGTTCGGCCAGGCCGAGGATCTCGGTCGCCAGCGCCGCCAGCCTGCGCCCGCCGGCGGTGAGCGCGATCCCCCTCCCCTCGCGGACGAACAGCTCGTCGCCGAGCTCCTTGCGGAGCGCCGCCACCGCCACCGACACCGCGGGCTCGGTCACCTCGAGCTCGGCCGCCGCGGCCTTAACCGAACCGAGTCGGGCGACGAGCACGAACGACTGGAGCTGAGCGAGGGTCAACGATGGCTCCTAAGCGATCACTTAACTCAAGTTGACGGGCCACGATAACAACGTCAAAGTTCAGAAAAGGAGAGGAGGGTTGAACGCCCCGGGAGTCGCTCTCCGTTGTTGGTACGCGAAGGAGCGCATTGCAAGTTCCGGCCCCATTTGAGTATGAGCGAGCAAGAAGCGTCGAGGAGGCGCTGGAGTTGCTGACCCAATTGGGACCCGACGCGCGCTTGCTCGCCGGCGGGCATTCGCTGCTGCCGATGATGAAGCTGCGCCTCGCCTCGCCTGCGTTCCTGATCGACATCGACCCGCTCGCGGACGAGCTGGGATACGTCCGCCGGCACGGAGCCGAAGTGCGGATCGGCGCGATGACTCGCCACCGCGCGCTGCTCGAGTCAGACCTGCTGGCCGAGCGCCTGGCCATCTTCACCGACGCCGAGCACGTGATCGCCGATCCGGTCGTCCGGAACCGGGGCACGATCGGGGGCGCGCTGTGTCAGGCGGATCCGTCGGAGGACCTCAGCGCGGTCTGCGCCGCGATCGGCGCCCGAATGGTCATCCGCGGGACCGACGGAGAACGCGTGCTCGGCATGGACGAATTTCACCGCGGGCCCTACCAGACCGCGGTCGGACCCGCCGAGATGCTCGTCGAGATCCGCGTCCCGTTGGGCGAGGCTTCGGGCAGCGCGTACGAGAAGGTCGATCGCCGCGTGGGGGATTGGGCTGTGGCCGCCGCCGGCGCGTCGCTGTCCGTAGCCGGCGGGCTGGTTACAACCGCGGGGATTGCACTGGCCGCGGTCGGCTCGGACGTGACCTCCTCGGAGGCCGAGCAGGTCCTCACCGGGCAGCCGCCGTCGGAGGAGCTGTTCAAACAAGCGGCGGCGGCGGCAGCGGCGGCGTGCCGTCCGGTCAGCGATCAACGGGGCTCGGCTGAGTACAAACGGCATGTCGCCGGCGTCTTAACGGAGCGGGCGCTGCTGCGCGCGGCAACTCGGGCGTTACCGCCCAGAACACAGGAGGTGTGAGTTGGCATTGGTGATCGGTGCTTCCACCGGTTGGTACATCGGGATCGTGCTCGGCATCGTCGTAGCCGCAGTCGCGGCGGCGATCGTGATCACGATCGTGATGCTGGCGAGGAAGATTGCCGTCCAGGCGAGGACCGCCGTCGACGGCGTCGAGAAGGTGCGCGCGCAGACAGAAGGGCTCGCCGGGGTCGCGCGGATCAACGACTCGGGTGTGAGGATCCTGCACTCGGCGAGGGCGCTCCGCAAGGTGGCGGTGGGCAAATGATCGCGCTCGCCGCTTTCACCAACCATGACGCCTGGGCGGTCGCGCTCGTGATCGGCCTCGTCGTAGCGCTCGCCGTCGCCGGCCTGCTGGCGGTCCTCGTGAGGACCGTGGGCGACATCAGGAAGTCGGTCGGCGCGCTGCTCGACGTCGCCGGCAAGGTGGCCGGCAATACGGCAAACATCCCTCAGCTCCAGGCGACGGCGCCGGTGCTGGGACTGATCGTGGAGGAGGCCGTGATCCAGGACGGCTACATGAACGCGCTCACCGACGGGTTCGGCAACGGGAACGGTGGCGGCCAATGACCACGCTCATCATCCTCAGCGTCGTGCTCGCGGTGATCGTCATCGCGGTCGTCGCCGCGGCGCTGATCAAGGTCCGGCTGGACCTCGAAGCGACCGGGGCGGACCTCGCCACTCTCGCCGGCGCGCTCAAGATGGTCGAGTCCGAGCACCTGCAGCCACTCGAGCCCGCGGTCAACGCGATCAACGGTCAGTTCGACATCATCCTGGGGGCGTTCCCGGGGATCGCCCGCAAGGCAAAGATCGTGGCCGAGAGGAGGCCGCAATGACCCTCGAATGGATCGGCGACGCACTGCTCCTGCTCGTCGTACTTCCGGTCG
>DATBYI010000058.1:0-3531 GCA_036513815.1 Solirubrobacteraceae bacterium | reverse complement strand
GTGCTCGCCGACGAAGTCGGCCGCCAGGCGCTGCATTGCATCCGCTGCTCGGCGTGCCTGAACTCCTGTCCGGTCTATTCGCGCGTCGGCGGGCACGCATACGAATCGGTTTATCCCGGCCCGATCGGGGCGATCCTGACGCCGCAGCTACGCGGCCTGGAGAACGCGCCGACACTGCCTTACGCGTCGTCGCTGTGCGGCGCCTGTTATGAGGTCTGCCCGGTCAAGATCGACATCCCATCGGTGCTCCTCCATCTGCGGGCGCGGGTCGTGCGCGAGTACAAGAGCCGCCGCTCACCCGAGGCGCTGGCGATGGACGCGGTCGGCCGCGTGTTCGCCTCCCAGGGGCTGTACGAGCGGGCCCAGAAACTCGCGCGACTGGGCCGCGGGCCGATCGTGACCGCTGCACTCCCCGGCTGGACGGCAATGCGCGGCCTTCCGGAGGTACCCGAGCAGACGTTCCGGGAGTGGTGGCGGTCACGCCCGCCGCGGTCCACAGGCGCCGACGGACTGGCGCCGTGAGTGGCGGCCGCGAAGCCGTGCTGGCGCGCGTGCGCGCCGCTCTGGGCCCGGCACCCGAGATCGCCGAGGTCCCGCGCGCTTATCGTCAAGCGGGCGCACTGGGCGCCGGGCGCGACGGCGTCACAGTTGACCTCTTCTGCCAGCGCGTCGCGGACTATCGGGCGAACGTGAGACGAGTGCGTGGCGATGAGCTGCCGGGCGCGCTGATGGCAGCGTGCGAAGAGCGCGGGGCCCGCCGTATCGCGATGCCTGCGCAGGCCCCGCCGTGGACGGTCGAGGGCGTTGAGTTGGTGCCGGACGATCCTCCCCTCTCGCCCCGCCAGCTCGACGAGCTGGACGGGGTGCTCTCGGGATGCGCGCTCGCGATCGCCGAAACGGGCACGATCGTGCTTGACGGGGTGGGCGCCTCCGGGCGCCGGGCACTCACGCTCGTGCCCGACTACCACCTGTGCGTCGTCAGATCCGAGGACATCGTCCCGTCCGTGCCTGACGCAGTGGACGCGCTGGCCCACGTCGCCGCGGAGGGGGCCCCGATAACTTTCATCTCGGGACCGTCCGCGACTGTTGACATCGAGCTCGTCCGCGTTGAGGGTGTCCACGGTCCCCGCACGCTCGACGTGTTTGTCGTCGATTCCACCACGTGAATAATTCAAGCGCCGACGAGGTGAGCGGATAGGTTGGGACTGGGGGTTAAACCTCGCACAGCGACGCACTCGACGTGATAGAGTTTGAGTTGGGATTGTCTAGCAGTTGAAGGCACTTCTAGCTGAGATCTCCACTCCACCTAAGGTGGGGTGGGTGGTCGGTGTTTGTAGTAGAAGGCCGACCTCATCTCGTCTCCCTGGGCCTCGTGTTTGACGGGCGAGTACCCCCCGGATTCCCACAGCCGCAAGACCGATGACGGAGGTACAAACATGCCCGCTGACGCCGGCTACAAAGAAGCTCGAGCGATCTCGGAGGCCGCTCGGGAAAAGGATTGGAAGCTGCCGAGCTTCGGTAAGGGGTTGTACCTGGGACATTTCCAGCCCGAGCTGATCTCCCCCCAGCCGGATATGCCGCCCGACGCCGTAGAGAAGGGCGAACGGTTCCTGGCGGTCCTTCGCGCGTTTCTGGAGGGCGAGGTCGATCCGCAGGCAATCGAGGCTGAGGGGCGGATCCCCGACGAGGTGATCGACGGATTCAAGGCGATCGGCGCCCTGGGCATGAAGGTGCCCGAGGAGTACGGCGGCCTCGGGCTCTCGCAGGTCTATTACAACCGCGCGATGATGCTGATTGGGACATGTCACTCCAGCGTGTCGACGCTGCTGTCTGCGCACCAGTCGATCGGGTTGGCGCAACCGCTGTTGCTTTTCGGCTCGGAAGAGCAGAAGCGTGAGTGGCTGCCGAAGGTGAGCGCCTCGCAGCTATCCGCGTTCGCGTTGACCGAGCCCGGGGTGGGGTCAGACCCCGCCAGGGTGTCGACCACCGCGACGCCGACCGAGGACGGGTCGGGCTATCTCCTCAATGGCCGCAAGCTGTGGACTACCAACGGGACCGTCGCGGACGTCCTTGTCGTGATGGCCAAGGTGCCCCGGAGCGAGGGTCACAAGGGCGGTATCACCGCGTTCATCGTTCCGAGTGACACCGACGGCGTGATCGTTGAACATCGCATTGAGTTCATGGGGCTGCACGGGATCGAGAACTCCCAGACCCGGTACACCGACGTCTACGTGCCGGCCAAGAACGTGATCGGCCGCGAGGGCTTGGGGCTCAAGATCGCCCTCGCCACGCTCAACACCGGGCGCTTGGCGATACCGGCCATCTGTGCCGGGGTATGCAAGTGGGCGACGAAGATCGCCCGAGAGTTCGCCAGCCAGCGCGTCCAGTGGGGCAAGCCGATCGGCGAGCACGACGAGCCCGCGCAGCACATCGCGTTCATCGCAGCGACCGCCTTTGGGCTCGAGGCCATGCTGGACGTGGCCAGCCGGCTGGCGGACGAGCAGCGCAACGATGTACGCATCGAGGCTGCCATCGCCAAGCTCTATGGCTCCGAGATGGGCTGGCGCGTGATCGACGAGCTCATGCAGGTCTGCGGTGGCCGCGGCTACGAGACCGCCTCGTCCCTGGAGGCCCGCGGCCTGCGCGGCGTGCCGGTCGAGCAGGTCCTGCGCGACATGCGCGTCAACCGGATCTTCGAGGGCTCGACGGAGATCATGCATCTGATCATCGCCCGCGAGGCGATGGACCAGCACCTACACGTGGCCGGGGACCTGATGGAGCCCGACCTCCCGCTCGACCGCAAGGCGAAGGCGCTCGGCAAGGCGGGTGCCTTCTACGCCACCTGGTATCCCAAGCTCGCCGTTGGCCGCGGACAGGCGCCCCAGACGTATGCCAGCTACGGCCAACTGGCCGGGCAGATGCGGTTCGTCGAGCGCGCCAGCCGCAAGCTCGCCCGCTCGACGTTCTACGCCATGGCGCGCTGGCAGGCAGGCACCGAGGACCACGGAGCCTTCCTAGGACGGATCGTGGACATCGGAGCCGAGCTGTTCGCCATCTCCGCGACCGTGGTCTACACCCAGACGGCGCTGCGGGAACATCCCGAGCGGGCGGCCGAGACGCAGGAGCTCGCAGAGGCCTTCTGCAATCAGGCGCAGCATCGCACCGAGCGGCTGTTCCACGAGCTGTGGGACAACGCCGACGCGCCCAACCACCGCCTGGCGCTGGACGTCCTCAAGGGTCGGCACACCTGGCTCGAGGACGGCATCATCGACACGTCGGTCGGCGACGGGCCGATGGTCCCGTCGGCTCATACAGACCTGGGGCTTGCGATCCCCGTCGCCGCCGCGACGACGAACGGGTCCGTCTCATGAGCGTCCTACAGGAGAACCCGCTGACGATCAACGGCGTCGACGAGCTGAAGGCCCACGCGGGAGAGGACTTGGGGGTGAGCAGCTGGCACGATGTCACTCAGGCCGACGTCGACGCGTTTGCCGAGCTGACCGGCGACCGCCAGTGGATCCACATCGATCC
>DATBYI010000057.1:0-7013 GCA_036513815.1 Solirubrobacteraceae bacterium | reverse complement strand
CCCAGGCGACCGACCCCGGACCCCGGACCTCGGACCCGGCGGACCTCGGACCCGGCCGACCTCGGACCCGGCGGACCTCGGACCCCGCGGACCGTGGACCTCGGACCGCGGCCTAGCTCTCCGAGCGCGTCTTGGCGCTCGTCTCGGGCGGCGCGGTGGCGCGGGCGTCATCGGGCGGCGGGGTCTCGGGGGCGGCCGAAGCCTGCGCGCCCGTACCGATACCGCCACCGAGCGCGGGACGTGCGGCCCGTCCGACCGCACGCAGGGCCCCCTGGATCCCGCTCGGCCAGACGAGCATTGCTCCGATCAGGACCACGCCGTACACCGCGAGAGGGAGGTTGTGGGCGACGTTGGCGGACAGCGAGAACGAGCTGGCCAGGTCGTTGGTCCAGTTGGGCAGGAACACGAGCAGGGCGGCGCCCCAGACCGCACCGACGAGCGACCCGAGCCCGCCGATCACGACGCCGGCGAGCAGCATGAGCGAGAGCTGGAGCGGGAAGGCCCCCGGCGCCACCGTCCCGGTGACGACCGCGAGCAGCCCGCCGCCGAGTCCGGCCGCGGCGGCGCTGAGCGTGAAGGCGAGCGTGTGCCAGCGCCCGATCCGCAGGCCGGCCAGCGAGGCGGCGATCTCGTCGTCGCGAACGGCGCGCAGGGCGCGCCCGACGCCGCTGCGGGTCAGGTTGTAGAAGACGAACACGACGACCAGCGCGCCGGCGCAGGCGATCCACGCCTGCCAGCGCTCGAGCGGGAAGTTCACGCCGAGCGACGCCGGCGGGGTCGGCGGGTTGAGGGTCAGCCCGTTCTCGCCGCCGAAGGCCGTGGGGAACCTGTCGGCCAGGGCGGGCAGGCCGACCGCGAAGGCGAGTGTCGCGCCGGCCAGATACGGACCGCGCAGACGGCTGGCGGCCGCGCCCACCGGTATGCCGATGATCAGCGTCACCACCGCGGCGGCCGCGAGCTCGGGGACGAGGGCCCACCCGGCGTTGCCGAGCTTGCCCACCGTGTAGGCGCCGACCGCCATCAGCGCGCCGTGGCCGAGCGAGATCTGCCCGCTCGAGCCGGCCAGCACGGTCAGCCCCGCGAGGACGCAGAAGTAGTAGGCGCCGGTGGCGAGCTGGAGATCGCGGTAAGAGCTCAGCTGGTCCGAACCCAAAAGCAGCACGAGACCGGCCACGACGACGATCAGGAGCGAGCGCAACAGGGTGCTTGAGCGCAGCGCTACCCGGACCGCGGTCACACGCGCCGCTCCCGGGTCGCGGCGAACAGGCCGGTGGGACGGATCATCAGCACGATCATCAGGATCACGAGCGCCGCCAGGGGCACGAGCGACGACCCCTCGTAGCCCGACACGTAGGAGAGGGCGAGCCCGAGGATCAGCCCGCCCACGACCGCACCCGGCGGGCTGTCGAGGCCGCCGAGCACGGCGGCCACGAACCCGCTGATCAGAATCGGGTCGAAGTTGTTCGGCCCGAGGAACACCGCCGGCGCGACGAGCACCCCGGCCAGAGCCCCGGTCGCCGCCGCCAGGGCCCAGCCGAGCGTGAGCATGCGTCCGACGCGGACCCCAAGCAGCCGAGCTACCTCGGGCGCGAACGCGGCGGCGCGCATGCGTAGGCCGAGCGTGGTCCGGCGGAACAGCAGCGCGAGGAGCGCGGCAACCCCGATCACCACGAGGACGATGAACGTGTCGTTGGGCGTGAACAGCAGGTTGGTGCCGCCCACCCGATAGCCGCGCAGGGAAAACGCGGCCGGGAACGAGCGGGGGGTGTTGCCCCAGATCATGCCCGCCACCGCGACGATCAGCGTGTAGAGGCCGAGGGTGAGGATCACCGCGTTGAGCGGCGGCGCGTTCTCGACCGGCCGCACCACGACTCGCTCGACCACCGCCCCCAGCACGAAGCCCGAGGCCAGCGCGACGACGAGGCCGAGCGCGTAGGAGCCGCCGCCGTTGATCACGGCCGAGGCGATGAACGTGGTGAACATGAGCATCGCGCCCTGGGCGAAGTTGACGATGCGCGTCGAGCGCCAGATCAGGACCAGGGCCAGCGCCACCGCCGCGTAGATCGCTCCGATGGAGATTCCACTTAGCGTCAGGTCGATGAACTTGGTCATTCCTCAGAACCCCAGGTAGGCGTGGAGCAGGCGGTCGTCGGCGGCGAGCTTGTGCGGATCCTGCTCGATAACGACCCGCCCCAGGTTCAGCACCACCCCTCGATTGGCGATCGAGAGGGCGCTCCGCGCGTTCTGCTCGACGAGGAGCACGGCCAGTCCGAGCGTGTCGGCCAGCCGGCGCACGAGGCTCATGATCTGGGCCACCAGCACCGGCGCGAGCCCGAGCGACGGCTCGTCGAGGAGCAGCGCCCGAGGCCGCCCGACGAGCGCCCGGCCGATCGAGAGCATTTGGCGCTCTCCGCCCGACAGCCGCGACGCCGGCTGGCCGGCGCGTTCCTCGAGCCGAGGAAAGAGCTCGTAGATCTCGCGAAGCGGCATCGCGTCGCGGCCCCGCCACAGGCCGCCGAGGCGCAGGTTCTCCTGCACCGTGAGCTCCGCGATCACGCCGCGGCCCTCGGGGACGTGGGCGACGCCGAACCGCACGATCTCCTCGACGGCCCAGCGGGTGATGTCCTCGCCCTCGATCTTGACGCGGCCCGAGGTCGGGCGCACAAGACCCGTGATCGTGCGCAGCAGCGACGTCTTCCCGGCGCCGTTGGCGCCCAGCACGGCGGTCACCGAGCCCTCGGGTACCTCGAGCGACACGTGATCGACGGCCCGGATCGGGCCGTAGTCAGTGGTGAGCTCCTCAAGCGTCAGCATCGCCGACCTCGCGTCCGAGGTACGCCTCGAGCACCCGCGGGTCCTGCTGCACGACGGTCGGTTCGCCGTCGGCGATCACGCGCCCGAAGTCGAGCACGACGAGGCGGTGGCAGACCGACACGACGAAATCCATGTGGTGATCGACGAGCATCACCGCGGTGACTGAACTGGCCAGGGAGCCGATCAGCTCTCCGAGGTCGGCGAGCTCACGCACGTCGAGTCCGCCGGCCGGCTCATCCAGCAGGAGAAGCTCGGGATCGCAGACCAACGCCCGCGCTAACGCGACGCGCTTCTGCACGGCGTAGGGCAGCGTGCCGGGCAGTCGGTCAGCCGCGTCCGCGCACCCCAGCCGGGTCAGCGCAGCCAGCGCTCGATCGCGCAGCCGGCGCTCGTCGCGGTCAGACCAGGGGAGCCCGAACATTGCACTCACAAGCGGCGTGCGCCGGAAGCGCTGCGCGCCCACCATCACGTTCTCGAGCACGGTCAATCCGCCGAACAGCCCCACGCCCTGGAGGGTTCGCGCGATCCCGACCGACGCGAGGCGGTCGGGCTGGACCCTGGCCATCGGATTGCCGCGCCAGTTCAGCGTGCCCGAATCCGGCCTGACGAAGCCGCAGATCACGTTGAACAGAGTGGTCTTGCCGGCGCCGTTCGGGCCGATCACTCCGAGTACCTCGCCGGGTGAGACGTCCACCGAGACGCTCTCCAGCGCCGTGATCCCTCCGAATGAGACCGCGACGTCGCGGACCGACAGGCCGGCTGTGGACAGCTCCCTCGACTCCACGGCGGGCAAGCTACAACAGCCACACCGCCGTGCCAAGGTGAGACACGACGGCCTACGAGTTCTTAATGACGATCCCCTCGAGGATGTATGCGACGTGCTCGGTCGAGTCAATCGCCGCCTCGAGCCGCTCGAACAGGTCCTTCCAGCGGATCACGACCATGGGGTCGATGCGGGCGTCGAACAGCGAGGCGACCGCCTCGCGCGAGAGCCGGTCGCCCTCGTTCTCGAGGCGATTGACCTCGACCGTGTGCTGGGACATGTCGCGAAAGCCCCGCAGGAGTGGGATCGCCTCGCCGATCTCGCGGCACGCCGCGCTCAGCACCTGGGCCAGGCTGATGGCCTGATCCATCGGCGCCTCGATCCGGTACAGGCCGAGGTAGTCGGCCACCTCCTCGGTGTAATCGACGATGTCGTCGAGGCTGGAGGCCAACGCGAGGATGTCCTCCCGATCGATCGGGGTGACGAACGTGTGGTTGAGGCGATCGATGATGTCGTGCGTGATCCGATCCCCTTCGTGCTCGCAGTCGCGGATCTCACTCGCGAGCTCGCCGTTGTCGGGAAAGTTGGTCAGCAGGCGCTCGAGCAGCCCGGCCGCCAGCACGGCGTTCTTCCCGGCCTCCTCAAACAGCTCGAAGTAAGCCCGGTCGCGCGGAGCGAACAGGTCTCCGAGGCGCGGCATCCAATGGGATGGTATTCGCGCGCCGTCCCGGCCGCGCCGTGGCGCGGCCGCGGGCCGACGGCGCTAGTCGATCGCGTCCAGCCCGGCCTCGAAGGCATCCCGCTCGTCGTCGTCGATCGAGTAGGTGTGCTCGGGACCGGGGAAAGAGCCGCTCCGAACGTCCGCCGCGTAGGCGGCCACGCCGGCCACCATCTGCTCGCGGAGCTCCCCGTAGCGCTTGGCAAACCGCGGCGCGTGCCCGTCGTAGATGCCCAGGAGGTCGTGGAACACGAGCACCTGGCCGTCCGTCGCGGGGCCGGCCCCGATGCCGATCACGGGGATCTCGAGCCGGCGCATCAGCGCCTCGGTGACAGCAGCCGGAATCGCCTCGATCACGAGCGCGAAACAGCCGGCGCGCTCGAGCGCGATGGCGTCCCGGGCGACGGTCAGGGCGCGCTCCGCAGTGCGCCCCTGGGCCCGGTAGCCCCCGAGCGCGGTGGCCGTTTGCGGGGTCAGCCCGATGTGCCCGACGACCGGGATGCCCGCGTCCACGACGGCACGTGCGCGCTGCACGCTCGTCCCGCCTCGCTCGAGCTTGACCGCATCGCACCCGGCCTCTTTGACGAACCGCTGGGCGGTGGCGATGGCCAGCTCGTCGGAGGCCTCGTAGGAGCCGAACGGCAGGTCGCCGATCAGGAGCGGCGTCTGCAGGCCGCGACGCACGGCGGCCGCGAGCATCAGCATCTCGTCGGTCGAGACGGGAACGGTCGACGGGTATCCGAGCACGGTCATCGCGCCCGAGTCTCCGACGAGCACGAGGTCGACGCCGGCCGCCTCGGCGACCTGGGCGGAGGGATAGTCGTAGGCGGTCACCATTACGATCGGCTCGCCGAGTCGTTTCTTCTCGCCCAGGCGTGGCAGCGTCATCGGCAGCGGCGAGTCGAGGTTCTGCGGGATCGGGACACGGGGCGTTGCAGACACTTGGCTTCTCTCCTTCACGCGATGGTTGGCGCCCAATCCAGGGTCGCCACCTCGGGGTCGTGGTTGAGGGATGGCTGGATCAGCTGGTTATCGATGAGGCGTGTGCCACCGACGTGTGCCGCGACGACCGCGAGGACGTCGCCGTCGATTCGGCTCACGGGGGCGAGTGTTTCGGTTGAGACGAGCTCGAGGTAATCCGGTTCGATCTCGGCCGCCTCCAGCTCGGCCAGGGCGCGTGCGCGGGCGGTGCCCGGATCACGCTCACCAGCGCTGACCGCTGCCTGGATCACGGCGAGCGCGCGGCTGAGTGCAACCGCGCGGCTGCGGTCGGTCGCGGACAGGTGGGCGTTCCGGCTGGACAGGGCCAGCCCGTCCGTCTCGCGGATGGTGGGGCAGACCTCGAGCCTCACCGGCATGTCGAGGTCGCGAACGAGCCGGCGAATCACGAGTGCCTGCTGGGCGTCCTTCTGTCCGAAGAAAGCGACGCTGGGGCCGACGATGTTGAACAGCTTCGTCACCACGGTGCTCACCCCGTCGAAGTGGGCGCGGCCTCGATGGGCGCCCTCGAGCGGCTCGGTCACGCCACCGACGGAGACCGTGGTCGCGAACCCGGCCGGGTAAATCTCGTCGGCAGCCGGCGCGAACAGGAAGTCGACCCCGATCTCCGCGGCCAGGGCGGAGTCGCGGTCCGGGTCGCGCGGGTACGCGGTCAGGTCGGCCGGGTCGTTGAACTGGGTCGGGTTCACGAACAGCGAGACCACGACGACGTCGCACTCCTCGCGAGCTCGGCGGATCAGCGAGAGGTGGCCGGCGTGGAACGCGCCCATGGTGGGAACGAGGCCAATCGTGCGCCCGGCGCGACGCGGCTCGGTCAGCGCGGCTCGGACCTCGGCGATCGTGGTGAGCTTCTTCACGCCGGTTGCGCCTCCCCGGCCGCGGCCAGCGCGCGCGTGGCGTGCACCAGCGAATCGAAGAGCGGGAGCAGATCCTCGGCGACGTCGGCGACGGCGGCGCGCTGGCGAGCCACCGTGGCGTCGTCTCCACGGGCCACCGGACCGGTCAGCGCCCGCTCGGGACCGAGTCTGGCCCAGTTCTCCACGGTGGCGCGAACGAGCGGTACGAGCGCGTCGCGCTCGAGGCCGACGGCGGCGCCGATGCGCTCGGCGGCTGCCTCGAGCGTGACGAGGAAGTTCGACGCGATCGACGCCGCCGCGTGATAGGCGGGACGATCGTGCTCGGCGATCTCGACCGGCGCCATCGCGAGCGCCACCGCCAGCCCACGCGCGAAGGCCAGCGCGCGCGGCGTCGTGCCGGCGATCGCTGCGCCGGCGCCGGCGAACTTGGCACCGTCCTCGGTGACGGTCATGAGCGGGTGCAGCGAGAACGCCTCATGGGGCGCGAGCACGCCCAGCCCGGTGGCGCCGGAGCAGTGACCGACGAGCGGACCCGGGACGATCCGGGCCGCGGCCCCCGCGATCTCGCCGTCGGGTACGCAGAGCAGGACCGCGTCGGCGCCCTGTCCGTCGGCGCCGCGGCCGAGAGGGCCGAGCATGTCGTATCCGGCCTGCGCGAGGGCGACGGCCAGGGCGTGCCCTACGCGCCCGCGGCCGACGATGGCCAGGCGCTTACAGGCACGCTTGTCTGAGGTCGAATCCCGTTCCAGTTCCCGCATCTGAGATACCGGTCGGCGCTTAGAAATTACGATTTGGCGTTGAGGTCCATCCGCGGCGTCCGCGTGACGGCCTCGAGTTGATGATACCCGTGGTCCGGCCCGCG
>DATBYI010000056.1:0-3249 GCA_036513815.1 Solirubrobacteraceae bacterium | reverse complement strand
GAGTCAGGGGCTGGAATGGGGGAATTGTCGGCCGCGCCTGACGGCGGCGCCTTGAGGATCGCCATTCATTTGACCTTTCGCTCGATGGCGGTAGGGTAGGCCCGACGATGCATAAAGATCAAATTCTGATTTGTCGTATCTACATAGATGTCACTCTATGAGTCACAACAACGGGCATGATCGACGTCGCGCTGCGCCCCGACGCCGTCGCTGACGCCGACGTCGCGATCGTGATCGACGTGCTGCGGGCGACGACCACCGCGACGCAGGCGCTGGCCACGGGCTATCGCCGGGTCCTGTGCACCGAGAGCGTCGAGCGGGCGGAGACCCTGCGGGCACCGGGCCGGGTCCTGGCCGGCGAGCGCGAATGCGTCAAACCGCCCGGATTCGACCAGGGCAACTCACCCCTTGAAGCGCTCGAGCGGCACGGAGACGAGCTCGTGCTGGCCACGACGAACGGAACGCCGGCGATCGCCGCCGCGGTCAACCACGCCGAGACGGTGGTGCTCGCCTGCCTGCTCAACCTCGACGCCGTCGTGCGGAGCGTGCTCGAGCGGATGTCGGGCGCCCAGCTCAACGTCCAGGTGGTGTGCTCGGGTACGAAGGGCGCGGTGGCGCTTGAGGATGTCTACGTCGCAGGCCGCATCAGCGACGCCCTGCCCGGCCCGCGGACCGACGCGGCGCTCGTGGCCGAAGCCGTGGCACGCGCCTTTCCCACCCCGCTCGAGGCGCTCTCGGGAAGCTCGGACGCTCATGCTCTCGAGGCGGTCGGGTTGGGCGAGGACATCTCCTTCTGCGCGCAGGAGTCGATCCTCGAGCTCCTGCCCGCGGTGGCGTCGGTGAGCGACGGCGTCGCGATGGTCGAGAGGATCGGCGCCTGATGCCCCGCCCGATTCTGCTCGGCATCGCCGGAGATTCGGCCGCCGGCAAGACGACGCTCACACGGGGACTCGTCCGCGTCCTCGGCGAGACGCAGGTAACCCACGTGTCGACCGATGACTATCACCGCTTCGATCGCAAGCAGCGCGCGGAGCGGAGGCTTACCCCGCTCAGCCCGTCCTGCAATTACCTCGACGTGCTCGAGCAGGACCTCGCCCAGCTTCGCGCAGGCGGATCGATCCTAAAGCCGGTCTACCGCCACCAGGACGGAACCTTCGGCCCGGCCGAGTACGTCGCACCCGGCACCTTCGCGATCGTCGAGGGACTGCTCGCCTTGCACAGTGAGCCGATGCGGGAGCTCTACGACGTCCGCGTCTATGTCGACCCGCCCGAGGACATGCGACGCAAGTGGAAGGTGCAGCGTGACTGCTCGCGCCGCGGCTATACGACAGACGACGTGCTCGAGGAGCTCGATCGCCGGGAGGGTGACGCCGAGACCTACATCCGGCCGCAGCGCCGGCATGCCGACCTGGTGATCTCGTTCATGCCCGGCGACCGCGGTGACCAGGAGCACCTCGACGCCAAGGTGACCATGCGGCCCAGCCTCGTCCATCCCGACCTGTCGGTCCTCATCGACCGGTACGAGGGGATCATGGGACGGTCGGCGGCGCCTGACGGAGGCGCCGTGGCCCTTCTCCCGCGCGGCGCCGAGACCTGCCTGTGGGTGCCGGGCGCGATCCGCCCGGAGCAGAGCGCGGCGATCGAGGAGGCGATCTGGGCCGAGATGCACTTCGCGAGTCACTTGCGCACCGAGCGGCTGGGCGAATTCACCGTGGGGACGCGTCTGTACCGCTCCGAATCTTTGGCCATCACGCAGCTCCTGGTCCTGTACCAGCTGGTCAAGGCGCGCGCCGCGGTGGCCGTCGGGGCGATCGACGCTAGGGCCCGAGTCGGCGGGCCTCAGCCCGAACGAACTCGGTGAACGCCTCGGCGGGCCCTCGCTCCGGGCCGACCGCGGAGCGGAGCACGAACCACGGCCTCGACGTGGGACCGTCGGTCAACGTGATCTCGCCCAACCATCCAGCAGCCAGCTCGGCCTCAACCGCCGCCCGGGAGAGCAGCGAGACCCCGAGACCCGCGCGAGCCGCCTGCTTGATCGCGCCGTTGGAACCGAGCGTGAGCGTTCTCGGGCCGAGTCCCCGCTCCAGGAGGAACTGCTCGCTCAGCGCGCGCGTGCCCGACCCCGGCTCGCGCAGCAGCCAGGCCCGGTCCCCGAGGGTCTCCGCCTCCACGGCGCCCGCCGCGGCCGCGGGATCATCGGGGCTCGTGATGCAGGCGATGTGGTTCTCGAGGAGCGGCTCGGCGATCAGACGCTCGTCGCCGGGCGGCTTGCCCGAGATCGCGACGTCGGCCAGATGGCCCAAGACCCGCTCGAACACGTACTCGCGGTTGCCCACGTCGAGCGTGAGTTCAACATCGGGATGACGTAGCGCGAAGTCGTGCATTAGCGGCGGTACGAACGACTCGGCGGCGGTCGTGACCGCCGCGATCCGCAACCGTCGCGCGGCGAGCGCGGCGCGTTCCCGCGCGGCCTGGCGCCCCTCCTCGAGCAGCCCAACGACGTCCGCCGCGTACGGCCGGAACGCGCGCCCCGCCTCGGTCAGGCGGATCCCGCGCCCCGCCCGCTCGAACAGCTCACATCCGAGCTCGCGACCGAGGGCGGCGATGGCCGATGACACCGACGGCTGCGTGACGACGAGCTCGTCGGCCGCGGCCGTGACCGACCCGCCGCGCACGGTGGCGAGAAACGCCGTCAACTGGGTGACAGTTATAGCCAGGGCTCAAAGCGTATCCCGGATCTCATTGATTTTTGTCGTTATTGGACGGCAAGCAGCTCGCGCGTCGCCTGCGCCGCGAGCCACTGCTCGGCTCGCGCGTAGCTCCAGCCGTTCTCGTGGTGGAGCGTGTAGAGCGAGCCGTAGCCGAAGTAGAGCCACAGGACGTCGGTGGCGTACTCGGCGTCGATTCCCGCGCGCAGGCCGCCGAGCTCGGCCAGCCGCGCGGCGATCGCCGCGATGCACTGGCGGTAGAACTCCGTAAACGGTGCGAACTGCTCGGCCACGCCGGCGTCGTGTGGCGCCGTCGTCAGGAAGATCCTGACGACGTCGTCCCAGCGCTCGCGCATCTCGCGCGCGGCCCGCGCAAGCACGTCCAGGATTTCGGGGGGGGCGGTGCTCGACGAGACGACGTCGAGCGTGGCCTGGATCTGCGGGTCGAGACCCCAAAGCTCGAGGATCTCGGCCAGCAGGCCCTGCTTCCCGCCCGCCGACGAGTACACGGTGGCGGGCGCGACGTCGGCCTCCGCCGCGA
>DATBYI010000055.1:0-2549 GCA_036513815.1 Solirubrobacteraceae bacterium | reverse complement strand
CTCTCGTTCGTCGCCCTGCTGCTCCAGGTGCAGATCCCGAACCTGCTCAACAATGCGGTCACCAACTCGCTCGAGCGCCACACGGTGCCTCTCTCGCACTACACGTGGCTGGTCTTCGGTCTCGCGGTCGCGGCCGGGATCTCGGCCTACTTCTCGCGCCTGTTCCTGATGCGGACCGCCTATTCGATCGAGTTCGACCTGCGGAACATGCTCTACGTGCACCTGACGCGTATGGAGTTCGGCTTCTACGACCGCGTCCAGACCGGCCAGCTGATCTCGCGGGCCAACTCCGATATCCGCTCGGTGCAGATGTACCTCACGTTCGGCCCGGCAATCCTCGTGCAGTGCGCGATCGCGGTCGTTGCGTTCATCTACATGCTGGCCATCAACGTGCCCCTCGCCCTCGTCGCGATGTCGACGATCCCATTCGTGTTCGTGCTCAGCGTGCGGATGCGCAGGGTGATGTTCCCGGTCTCCTGGCTGATCCAGTCGCGGCTGGCCGAGGTCGCCACGATCGTCGATGAGAACATCAACGGCGTCCGCGTCGTCAAGTCGTTCGTGGCCGAGCCGCGAGAGCTGAAGACCCTGGCCGAGGCGGCCGACCGGCTCAAGTGGTCTTACATCAAGGACGCCGACCTGCGGGCGCGCTTCACCCCGGCGGTCCAGAACCTGCCGCAGATCGGCCTCGCCCTGATCCTGATCGTCGGGGGCCTGCTCGTGATCCACGGAAAGCTCGGCGTCGGCGCGATCCTCGCCTTCAGCGCCTACCTGGTGATCCTCCAGGCGCCGTTCCAACTGCTGGGGATGCTGGTCATGCTGGGCCAGCGGGCGTCCGCTTCGGCGAAGCGGATCTACGAGGTGCTCGACGAGCAGCCGACGATCCTTGACTCGCCCGAGGCGCTGGATCTGGTCCGCTGCGAAGGCGACGTCGAGTTCGACGCGGTCGACTTCGCCTACGCCGACGGTCCGCCCGTGCTCCATGACTTCAGCCTCCACCTCCGGCCTGGGGAGACAGTCGCGATGGTCGGGCGCACGGCGAGCGGCAAGACGACGGTGTCGCGCCTGCTGCCGCGCTTCTACGATGTCGACGCCGGCGCTGTCCGGATCGACGGGCACGACGTGCGCGAGCTGTCGATCGCGTCGCTGCGGTCCAAGATCGGCGTCGTCCTCGATGAGCCGTTCCTGTTCTCGATCTCGATCCGGGACAACATCGCCTACGGCCGTCCCGATGCCTCGCTCGAGGACGTTCGCGAGGCCGCTCGGTCGGCTGGCGCCGAGGAGTTCATCCTCCAGCTTCCGGACGGCTACGACACGACCGTGGGCGAGCGGGGCTACACGCTGTCGGGCGGCCAGCGCCAGCGCGTCGCGATCGCCCGCACGCTGCTGGTCAATCCACCGATCCTCGTCCTCGACGACGCCACCAGCGCGGTCGACGTCCAGGTCGAACAGGCAATCCACGAGGGCCTGCGGGTGCTGATGGAGGGCCGGACGACGCTGATCGTGGCCCACCGGCTGTCCACCATCGGCCTGGCCGATCGGGTCGTACTGGTCGACGGCGGGAAGATCGTCGCCGACGGGACGCACAACGAGCTGATGCAGAGCTCGCCGCAGTACGTCGAGGTGCTCGCTCAGGTAGACGCTGATTCGGCCGGGGGCGAGCGATGAGCTTCGGTGGCGGCGCCCCGATGTTCGGTCCGGCCGGCGGGTCGCGCTCGGCCGCCGCACCAGGCGGCGGCCTGCCCTTCGCCGGGATCCCCTCCGAGCTCCAGGCAGGCGTCGACAAGCTGCTCTCCGAGGAACCCGATCACGGCGAGCCGAAGGCCCGGTTCAGCTATCGGACCGACGACGACAGCGGCAAACACCTGACCCTGCGGGCCTTGATCTTCCGCCACTGGCACCTCGGCGTGCTCGCGCTGGTGCTGGTCACGATCGTCAGCGTCACCAATCAGGCCGGGCCGCTTCTGATCCAGTACGGGATCGATCACGGGATGCTGCCGGGCCACCAAAGCGCCGCGGTGATCTTCGCCGTTGGCGGGCTCTTCCTGCTTGCGATCGCGATCACCGCGGCAGCTCAGCGTTCCCAGACGAGGGTCACCGGCCGGCTCGCCGCGGGCGTGATGAATGACCTGCGCGTTCGCGTGTTCACCCACCTTCAGCGCCTCGGCCTCGACTACTACACCGCCGAGCGGGCCGGCGTGATCATGACCCGGATGACCAGCGACATCGAGCAACTCCAGCAGTTGCTGCAGGACGGGCTCGCCCAGCTCGTGGTTCAGGGCCTGACGATGGTCGTGATCACCGTGATTCTGTTCGCGCTGAACGTGAAGCTGGCGCTGATCACGATCGCGCTCGTGATCCCAGTGCTGACCAGCGCGTCGCTGTGGTTCCGTAAGTCCTCCCAGGTCGCCTACAACCGCGTCCGTGACGGCATCGCCAACGTGCTGGGCGACCTGTCCGAAAGCCTCCACGGCGTTCGCACGGTCGCCGCCTATAGCCGCCAGCGCTGGAACATCGTTCAGCACCGCAACATCGTCGGCGACTACCGCGAC
>DATBYI010000054.1:0-5377 GCA_036513815.1 Solirubrobacteraceae bacterium | reverse complement strand
GGACGCCGATCGGCTGTGGGCCGCGCTCGGCGATCCGATGCGGCTCCGCCTGCTCGACCTGCTGCTCGAGCACGGCGAAGCGACAGCCAGCACGCTAGCGACCGAACTCCCGATCACCCGACAAGGAATCGCTAAGCACCTACAGGTCCTTCTGCGTGCCGATCTCGTGCGCGCTCACAGGGTCGGCCGGGAAACCCGCTTCACCGTGCGCGACGAACGTCTCGCCCAAGCGCAGCGCCAGATGGCGCGGCTCGCCAGCCGGTGGGACGAGCGCCTCGGCAGGATCAAGCGGATCGCCGAAGCAGCACATACCTCTTCGCGCGCCCCCGACGCCGACTGAGAAAGAGTCTGCGGTCGACGGTCGCGCTCGATCACGGATGCGCCGTGAAGACGTGGGCGACGGCTCCGCCGCTGAAGGCGATGGTGCTCACGGGCTCCATGGTCAGCGGCGTGGTGAAGAGCCGCTCGCCCGCTCCCAGGATGACCGGGTGGACGACGAGGCGGTACTCGTCGATCAAGCCGGTCTGAACGAGCGAGCGAGCGAACCGCACGCCGCCCTGGGCGAGCAGGTACCCGTCGGGGCGCTCCTGCTTCAGGCGCGTGACGGCTGCGGCCAGGTCGCCGCGAGCGATCGTCGCGGGGCCCCACTCGGCGGAGGCGAGCGAGTCGGAGAACACGACCTTCGGGATCTCGTTCATCGGCTGGGCGAACGGCCCTGCGGCGCCCGGCCAGAAGCCCGCCCATCTCGCGTAGGTCGCCGCGCCGATGAGGTGCGTCCCGGCCTTGCTCACGGTCTCGAGCGTCCGCCGTGCGCCGTCATCGGACCGGCCGGCACCGGCCCAGTCGCTGCTCCCGTCGGCGGGGGCGACGTACCCGTCGAGCGAGACGGACATCTTCAGAACGACTGAGGCCATGCGCTGCTTCCTTCCGGATTGGATGACACGGCACGATGGACTCCGTCGACTGCGGAAACTCATCGGTGACGTTACCGAGCGTGGGCAGTAGCCTTAGACGCGAGTAGGTCTGGTTGGGAGCCGCGTCGCTAGGAGCACGTGATAGCCGGGGGATCCGACAACAATCAGGTTTCGGCCGTTGGCAACGCCGGGGTAGTTGTGTCAGCGCTCGAGCACCCGATGGTTCTGGCCGCGTTCTCGCGGATGGGGTCGACCGGCGCTTGGCAGCGCATCCTCGACGGACAGCCGCTGTGCGAGGAAACCGACGTCATCGACGCGCAGTTGCTTGTTTCGGCCGGCGCCATCGCACGGGTCGGGGATGACACGTTCCAGTTGGCCGTCGATGACCCGATGTACAGCAATCCGCAGTCCCTCGCGAACTGGGCACGGTATCTGCTGCGCCGGGCGCTTCAACACGCTAGTGACCAGAACATGGTGTGGGCCAGCGAAGATCCCGAGACGATTCTCTCATTCGGACGGGCGAGCGGTCGTGGGGCCGACGTCATCGCCGACCTGCTGCTGCCGCAACTGCCAGCGGTCGCGGCCACGTTTGCGGCCGGACGCGCGTCTTTCCTGGACGTCGGCGTTGGTGTTGGGGCGATTTCGATCAGGCTCGTTGAGCGTTTTCCGGGGACGCGTGCTGTTGGGCTGGACGTGTTGCCGGACGTGCTCAACCTTGCGAAGGCCGAAGTTGCGCGGAGTGCAGTCTCGGAGAGCATCGAGTTACGACTGCAGTCCGTCGCGGACCTACGTGATCAGGACCAATACGACTTGGCGTGGGTCCCCCAACCGTTCATTCCTCGACAGGCGTTTCTGGATGGCATTCACAATGTCTTCCGTGCGCTGAAACCAGGCGGAGCGATGATTTTGCCCGTCGCGATCCCGGCTCAAGCATCTGGGTTTGCGCGTGCCCGCGCCGTTCACTCGGCTTGCTTGGCCGGCGGCAGCGCGATCACCGGCAGCGAATTGGTGGAGATTCTTCACGCAGCCGGCTTGGTCGATCTATCCGAGCATCCGTTCTCCACCCAGCGACTGATGACGGCGACAAAGCCGACCTCTGTGGCGGGATAGTTCAGAGTCAGACAACCCCAGCGACAACTACGGACCTCGCACCGCCGGGTTGGCTCGATTGAGAGCTAGTCGGCATCCGCGGCTGTGGGCCGACGACGGCTCAGCCCTCGCTCCTCCGGTCCGTTACCAGAACGTGGCGGCCTGCGGACTCATCGACTCCATCTCGGCTCCTTGAGGATCTCGGCGAGTGCTCGGTAAACCTGGCGGTTGACCGGCATTCCGGCGTGACTCGATTCGACCTCGAGCTGGCGAGCGTAGGGATCGAGGCAGGCCCGCCACGAGACGATCCCGTCGCTGCGCGAGTAGATCGCGATCGCGCACACATCCGGCGGCAGCGGCGCTCCGAGGTCCTCCCGGAACGCCGCGCAGCAATCTCCCTCGGCGCAGTCCGTAGAGAACATGCCGGGCACCCCCAGGTCACCAAGACGGGTCACCGAGCGCACGGCGGCAAGCACGGGCCGCCCGGCGCTCAGCGGCTCCACCACCGGCGACCCGAGCATAACCAGCGTGCTCACGATGTCCGGGTGGCGGACTGCGAGTACGCGTGCAAGCTCTCCGCCGCGGCTGTGCCCGATCACGACCACGGACCGACCGGTGTCTGCGGCCAGGTTACGCAGGCGGACCTCGAGGCGGCTGACATTGCGTTCTGCGCAGTCGACGTTCAGGCGCATCCCCGCTGACGACGTGCGAGAGCCGCGACGACGCAGCCAACCGCGAAGCACCGCAAGCGAGGCGTCACCGGACAGGAAGCCAGGCACGAGCATCACTGGCGGTGCGTCGACCTGACGCCAAGGAAACAGGAAGGTCGGATCGCAGACCAGATGCGCAAGCTCGAGCCCGTAACGAAGCTCGCCCCGCAGCCGAAGATCGACAGGTTCACCGGCGAGGACGGGCGTCACTGGCTCGGCGGGCGGATCCGCACGCTCACCTCCCGGGAGGTCAGTCCTGCGGGAAGGTGAGATCGAAGCTGCTTACCAAGGGGCCTTACCCGGAGCTTTCACGCCATCGCTCGCCGCAGGACGACGCGCACATCGGCCGTCACTTCGGCAGGAATCATCCGGAGAAAGCCCCTGCTCATCCCGAGCTCGTCGAGGTCCAAGGCCACCTTAGTGTCGAGCGCGATCCGGTCCCCGCCGAGTCGCGTCGCGGCGGCCGCGCAGGCGAACGCGTGCCGCTCACCGCGGACCAGCAGCTCTCCTCGCATGTGCACTTGGGACTGTCGTCGAGATTGACGCGGGACTCGGCACGGTAGGTGTCGATTAGGACGGGCGCTTGTTCGGCGTCGGCAGCGCCCGGATGATCGCCAGCGGCCAGTCAACAGCCTACGTGCCACTCGACGCGCCGACGGGGCTACGAACCCCTGCGCGGACCACCCGGGCGACAACGTCGGAACGCGAGAGCATCACGGCGTGCGAAGCTCCCTCGACCTCGGTCACCGTCGCGCCCATTCGGTCATAGGAGAAGCGGTGGACTTCCGGATGGATCGCGCAGTCGGCGGTGGGAAGGACGGCCCATGACGGCTTGGAGCGCCAGGCCGGCGCCGGCGCGGGCTCGGTGAAGGCTACTGCGGCGAGCGGCCGCTGCGCGATCGCCATGAATGCTGCGTCGTCCGCCGGAAGATCGGCGGCGAACACGTCGCGAAACCCGCTCGGGTCGAGGGTGAACTCGGTGCTGCCGTCTCGAAGCACCGAGGGCCTGAGGTATGGGCCGGCGAGCGACGCGGGGAAGTTCGACCCGAGCTCTTGGAGGCTCTCTCCTTCATCCGGAGCGTAGCCGGCAACGTAGACGAGGCCGACGACGTTGCCCGCGTTGCCCACGGCCGTGATGACGGCGCCACCATAGGAATGGCCGACGAGCAGCACGGGACCCTCGATCTGCGCGATTACCGACTGCGTGTAATCAGCGTCGAAGCCGATTCCGCGCAGCGGGTTGGCCGGCGCCTTGACCATCAACCCATCTCGGGTGAGATCGTCATACAGTGGGCGCCAGCTCGACGCGTCAGTGAATGCACCGTGAATGAGAACAATCGTGGGATTAGTCATTGCGACTTCACCTCTCTGTGGTGTGGTTCGAGGCGACGAAGTGTGTTCTTCCTCGAGCGCGCCCACATCGCTAGTTCGAGCCATGTTTAAATCGTCCTGGTGTCGGCGGTTGCGGGCGGTGAGGCTCGCTACCGGTGGTGGGTTGACGACTTCGATGTTGTTGCCGTCGCGATCGAGGACGACCGAGGCGAACTAGCCGGTGTGATAGCGGGGGCCGCTCACGTAGCCCTTGTGCGCGCCGACCGCCTAGGCGCGAATCGCCGCTGGCGGTGGTGGACCCGTCGATGAGGGCTGCTCGGCAGAGTCCATTGCGATGTCGGTGATGTCGAGTGTGATCGAGGTCTGGCTCTGGTCGGCGATCCCGTCTGCGCTGCGCCGATGGACCCGACGTTCAGTGGGGAAGACAAGCCCCTGGAAGGTCTTCGGCTCATACTGATACTGGGCGACGAGAACGTCGCCGTTGATCTCCACGGCGTAATCCATCCGCCGTTGCATGAAGTCAGCGCCGTAGTAGAAGACCTGCTCCGTGCTGTGCGTGGCGATCGATCCCGGGAACGTGACGTGCAGACGCCGCCAGACCTCCCCGTCCTCCTGCCAGGGCTCGAGCTCTCGCGTCTCGACGCCCTGATACGTGAACAGAAACGGGGCGGTCAGATAGTTCCAACACGCGTAGCTGATGAAGTAGGCGACCTGGAGCGCGTCCCATGGCGTCGTGACGTCATAGCCGCCGAACGACGCGCGTGGGCCATCGCGCCACTCGACCACGACCCCGTCGTCGGTATAGACCACGACCCGCTCCGGATCGACATCGAAGACCGAACGTCGGTCGACACCATTGAACGGCGTCACCACAAGGTGCTCGCGCCGAGCATCCAGTTCTAGCGTCGTCTGATCCCCGAAGATCTCAGGCCACCCCTTGCGGCCCCAGAACGGGCCGCCGATCGAGAGGCTCGTGGTTATCGTGTGGACGCGCGCCCAGAGGTCAACGCCCCCATGGGCATCCAAGACACTGGCCAACAGATCGTTCATTGTGAGGTCTCCTCTCTTCAGCGGGTTACCTGGGTCGGAGGCGAACAGCGGCGGTCACACACACGCCTTGGTCGGGCGGACCCGATCCACTCGTACGGACCGACTCAGTTAGCAGTGAGCCCTCCGTCGACATTGAGGACTGCGCCGGTGATGAACGAGGCCTTGTCCGATGCGATGAAGACGATCGACTCGGCAAGCTCCGCCGAGAGGCCGAGACGACGCATCGGAACATCCGCTACCAGCGCCGCCTTGTTCTCCGGTGTCGCCGTAAAGCGGGTCAAC
>DATBYI010000053.1:0-5360 GCA_036513815.1 Solirubrobacteraceae bacterium | reverse complement strand
CGCCCGAGCGAGAACGCCCACGTGACCGCGCGCATCGCCCCCAAATAGTCGGTCGGCCAGGGATCGGGCCACACGATCGGCGGCAGCCCGTACGTACGGGCGCGCCGCTCGATCTCGGCCATGCCCGTCTGGCGGTGGCGGTAGTCGCCGAGCGCCCACGACCTGCGCCCGGTCAGCTTGAAGAGTCCGCCGAGGAGGACCGGCTGCCACCGAACGGGCGCCGGAAGCACCCGTTCCAACCGTTCGGCCGTCAGGTACGCGTACGGTGAACCGACGTCGAAGTAGAAGATGGTCATGGGATTCGGAATTTGTGGCGGCGGCTGCGCCGGCGCCTGCCTGGTCGTTCGCTAAACTGAACGATACGTTCTCTATGTTAGCGCCACGACCACAGGACGTACTGGCCGCGAACCTACGCCGGATGCGCATCGCCCGACGCCTGTCGCTGTCCGAACTGGCCCGGGCGACCGGGATGAGCAAGGCCACGCTCTCGAGCGTCGAGAGCGGCCGGTCGAATCCGACGGTCGAGACGCTCGCGTCGCTCGCCGCGGCTTTGCGGGTGTCGCTCGGCGAACTGCTGGAGGAGCCGCCGCTCGGCGAGGTGCGAATCGTGCGTCGCCTCGACCGCGTCGAGGAGGAGGGGGTTGGCCTCGCCGCGCGCAGGTGGGAACCGCGGCAGCTCGAAGAGCCCGAGCCCGGGCCGGCGGGAAGCCGCGCCGGCGTCTACGTGCTCGAGGGCAAACTGATCGCCGGCCCGGTCGAGCGGGTTACCGAGCTGTCGACCGGCGACTACGCGTCCTTCCCGGTCGACGTGCCCCACCTGTTCGAGGCCGGGCGGACGGCCGCCCGCGCCCTGGTCATGACCTACGCTGACTGATGATTACCGTTCGCGAGCTGCTGCCCTCGGATCGAGCCGCGGTGGCGTTCGCGTTTGCGCATCTCAGCGCGCGGTCGCGCTACCAGCGGTTCTTCACCGCCAAGCCCGAGCTCGCGCCCCGCGAGCTGGCCCACCTGGTCAACGTCGACCACTGGCACCACGAAGCGCTGATCGCCTTCTCGCCCGCACCGCGCGCGCCGATCGGGATCGCCCGCTACGTGCGGCTCGAGGCGTTCGACACCGCGGAGGTGGCGATCGAGGTCGTCGACCGCTGGCAACACCAGGGGGTGGGCACCGAGCTGATGGCGGCGCTCATCGACCGGGCACGCCACGCCGGCATCCGGCGCTTCCACATGACGATGCTCCGCGACAACAAGGCCGCCCGCCTGCTCGCCAGCCACGTAGGGCCGGCGACGGTACTGCCCGCCGCCGGCAACGTGGTGAATCTCAGCTACTGGATTTGACGGCGGCGCCTGACGGCGGCGCCTTATTGGCTATCCGACGTCTCGTCGACGCCGGCCGGTTCATCCGGGCCGGCTTCGTCGCCGGCGTCGCCGTCGCCACCGTCAGCACCCACCGCCACCGGGGTCGGCTTCGGCGCCGGCTCGATCACGGTGAGCTTGATCTCGGCCTCCGCAGGAGCCTCGCCGCCGTCCTCGGAGGCCGTCCAATCGACCATCACGGTCGAGCCGGACGGAACCTGCGAGCGCAGGACGAAGTCCGCGAGCGGATCCTCGACGTAGCGCTGAATCGCGCGGCGCAGCGGCCGGGCGCCCATGGCCGGGTCCCAACCCTTGTCGACGAGCATGTCCTTGGCCACCTCGGAGAGCTCGAGCTGGAGCTCGCGCTCGGCCATCGACTCGCGGATCCTCCGCAGCAGCAGGTCGACGATCTCCTTGATCTCGTCCTTGGCCAGCTTGTGGAAGACGATGACGTCGTCGATCCGGTTGAGGAACTCGGGCCGGAACACCTTCTTGAGCTCGCCGGTGATCCGATTCTTCATGTCGTCGTAGGTGATGCCGGTCTCGTCGTCGGACACCGCGAACCCGAGCGGGGTGTTGCGTGCGATCTCCGAGGCGCCGATGTTCGAGGTCATGATCACGATGCAGTGACGGAAATCGACCGTCCGGCCCTGCGCGTCCGTGAGCCGTCCGTCCTCCAGGATCTGGAGCAGGATGTTGAACACGTCGGGGTGGGCCTTCTCGATCTCGTCGAGCAGCAGCACGCTGTAGGGCTTGCGCCGCACGGCCTCGGTGAGCTGACCGCCCTCGTCGTAGCCGATGTAGCCCGGAGGCGACCCGACCAGACGCGACACGGCGTGCTTCTCCATGTACTCGGACATGTCGATCCGGATCATCGTGTCCTCGTCGCCGAACAGGAACTCGGCCAGCGTCCGCGCCAGCTCGGTCTTGCCCACGCCCGACGGGCCCAGGAAGATGAACGAGCCGGTGGGCCGCTTTGGGTCCTTCAGGCCGGCCCGTGAACGGCGGATCGCCTTGGAGACGACCTCGATGGCCGGGTGCTGGCCGATGACGCGCTTGTGGAGCTCTTCCTCCATCCGCATCAGCTTGGCCGTCTCGGCCTCGGTCAGCTTGAACACCGGGATGCCGGTCCACATCGAGACGATGTCGGCGATCTCTTCCTCGCCGATCGAGGGACGCTCGGTCGACTCGCCGGCCTCCCACTGCTCGGCCAGCTCGCGCTTGCGCTGGGTCAGCCGGCGCTCCTTGTCGCGCAGGTTGGCGGCCTTCTCGAACTCCTGGTTCTCGATCGCCTCTTCCTTGGCGCGACGCGTCTCCTCGATCTCGTCTTCGAGCTCGCGGTACACGGGCGGGGAGGTCATCGACTTGATCCGCATCCGCGACGCGGCCTCGTCGATCAGGTCGATCGCCTTGTCGGGCAGGAACCGGTCAGAGATGTAGCGGTCGGCCAGCTCGGCCGCCGCCTCGAGCGCCTCGTCGGTGATGTTCACCTTGTGGTGCTGCTCGTAGCGGTCGCGCAGACCCTTGAGGATCTGCACGGTCTCCTCGGTGGAGGGCTGGTCGACGGTGATCTTCTGGAACCGGCGCTCCAGCGCGGAGTCGCGCTCGAGGTACTTGCGGTACTCCTCGAGCGTGGTGGCGCCGATCGTCTGCAGCTCGCCTCGGGCCAGCGCCGGCTTGAGGATCGAGGCCGCGTCGATCGCGCCCTCGGCCGCGCCCGCGCCGACGAGGTTGTGCAGCTCGTCGATGAACAGGATGATGTCGCCGCGCTGGGTGATCTCCTTCATCACCTTCTTGAGGCGCTCCTCGAACTCGCCGCGGTACTTCGAGCCCGCGACCAGAGCGGCCAGGTCGAGCGTGTAGATCTGCTTGCCCTTGAGCAGCTCGGGAACCTCACCGTGCGTGATGCGCTGGGCCAGGCCCTCGACGACGGCGGTCTTGCCGACGCCGGGCTCGCCGACGAGCACGGGGTTGTTCTTGGTCCGCCGCGAGAGGATCTGCATGATCCGCTCGATCTCGGTCTCGCGCCCGACGACCGGGTCGAGCTTCGACTCGGCGGCCAGCTTGGTGAGGTTGCGCCCGAACTGGTCGAGCAGCTTGGAAGACTTCTTGCTCTCGCCCTGGGCGGCCGCAGCCGCACCAGAGGCGCCGGCGCCGCGCTGGCGGCTGCCGGGGCCGGAGAGCATCCGGATGACCTCGTTGCGGATCTTCTCCGAGTCGGCATCGAAGTCGAGCAGGATGCGGGCGGCGACGCCCTCGTTCTCGCGCACCAGGCCGAGCAGGATGTGCTCGGTGCCGATGTAGTTGTGGCCGAGGCTCAGAGCCTCGCGCAGCGCGAGCTCGAGAACCTTCTTCGCCCGCGGCGTGAACGGAATCTGGCCGGAGGTGACCTCTTCTCCCGACCCAACGATCCGGACGACCTGAGCGCGCACACGCTCCACCGTGATGTCGAGTGACTCGAGTACGCGAGCGGCCAGACCTTCCTCTTCGCGGAGGAGGCCGAGCAAGATGTGCTCAGTACCGATGTAGTTGTGCTTGAGCGTCCGCGCCTCTTCCTGGGCCAGGACGACGACCTGGCGGGCTCGCTCTGTAAATCGCTCGAACATGATCCTTCTCTTCTGTGGCGGGTCTCGGTCAGTTCGGTCGGGATGTTTTCCGTTGGCTCCTCGCCTACCTGCTGCGGTACATGGTAGTTCGCGGCTGCGGGGACAACGACGGTTCCGTTTTACCCACCTTGTCGGCTGCTAGCCGCACTTTGATGAGCGCAACGGTCGCGTTTTCTCGGGCCATAGGCCAGTTTACCAACGGCCGTACACGCTCCTGACGCAGCGACCCGCTCGCACCGGAAACTTCACGGGACGTTCATGGTTTGGCCGCGGGCCTGAAATGCCCCAGCCGGCGGCATGCATAACTCGTCACGCGACCCGTCCACCGGCGGCCGTGACGACTTACGCGCCGATATCGAGGCCTAACTCGTCACGCCCGAGCCAACTGGGGCGAAATGTCGTGTTTTGCAGGTCGAATTCGACTGCAATACCGCTTTCTACCAGCCGTTGGGACGCGGGGAGGCCCGGCCCGACCGCCCGCCAACCAGGAGCTCCCGGCGCGCGATCAGGGAGTGTCGGCACCAGCCCGATCGAACGGAGTACGCGCGGGGTGGGCCGTCCGGACCCCCTCGCGTCGACACGAAGCTCGCGGCCCTGGCACGAATCAGGCGCGGGGGCCCGGACGGCCTCCCCGCGCGTGCCAGACCCAAATCAATCTCTCATTGCGGGGAACAGCACGACCTCCCGGATCGAGCGCCGGCCGGTAATCACCATCACCAGGCGGTCGATGCCGATCCCGATCCCGCCGGTCGGCGGCATTCCCTGCTCGAGCGCCTCGACGAACGCCTCGTCGTAGGGCTGGGTCTCCTCGTCGCCGGCGCCGGCGAGCCTCTGCTGCTCCTCGAAGCGCCGGCGCTGCTCGTCGGGGTCGTTGAGCTCCGTGAACGCGTTGGCGATCTCGATCCCGCCGATGTAGGCCTCGAACCGCTCAACCAGGCGGGGATCGGACCGGTGGCGCTTGGCGAACGGCGAGAGCTCGACCGGATAGTCCATCAGGAAGGTTGGCTCGATCAGCGTGGGCTCGACGTGCTTGCCGACGAGCTCGTCGACGAGCTGAGCCCACGTGTCGCCCTCCGGGGCGGCGAGCCCGCGAGCGGTCATGGCGGCCGCGAGCGCGTCCCGGTCGTGCAGCTCCATGATGTCGATCCCGGTCCGGTCTCCGATGGCGTCGACGAGCCTCTCGCGCCGCCACGGCGGCGAGAGGTCGACCTCGCCCGCGTACCCGGCCTCGGAGGCCGCGTAGGAAACCAGCTGCTCGCAGCGCGAGGCGATGTCGAGATAGTCCGCGTAGGCCTCGTAGAACTCGAGCATCGTGAACTCGGGGTTGTGGGTCGAGTCGACGCCCTCGTTGCGGAAGTCCTTGCCGAGCTCGTAGACGCGCTCGAGGCCTCCGACGAT
>DATBYI010000052.1:0-21164 GCA_036513815.1 Solirubrobacteraceae bacterium | reverse complement strand
CGAGCCGGCCCCGACCGCCTGCACCGGCGCCTCACCCCACAGCTGCTCCAGCCGGTAGTAGTCGCGCGCCTCGGGCACGAACACGTGCACGACGACGTCGAGGTAGTCCATCAGGACCCACCGGGCGCCCGGCAGGCCCTCGACCCGCCTGGGGAGGCGTCCGTGTACGGACTTCATTCCCTCGTAGATCCCGTCGTGGATCGCGCGGGTTTGCCGCTCGGTCCGGCCGGTACAGATCACGAAATAGTCCGTGTAGCCGATGATCTCGCGCAGGTCGAGCTGGACGATGTCAATCGCCTTGCGGTCGGCGGCGTAGTCGGCGACCGCGCCGGCCAGCGCCTCTGGATCCAGAACGGTGGTTGTCAGATTCTGTGGACTCATCGGGATTCGCACCCTGGTTGCTTCATATGAATGAGCGTACCCCCGCGTAGAGGTTGTGATGATCGATGTATTCGATGACCGGATCCGGGACGTAGAAGCGGATCGGCTCCTTCGCCCTTACCCGGTCGCGTAGCAGGGTCGAGGAGATGGCGATCTGCGGCATCCGGAAGAACCGTGCGCGCTCGCCCCCTCGCAAAGCGCCGAGCGCGTCGTCCACCGCCGCGCGCGAGGTGCCGCGCCGCTTGGCCACCGCTAGCGTCGCCAATGACAGGACCCGCTCGGGCTCTCGCCAACTCGGCAGCCCCGCGGCGATGTCGCCCCCGACAATCAGGAACAGCTCGTGCTCTGGCGCAGAAGAATGCAGTTCTTCAAGGGTATCGACCGTGTAGGACGGTCCCTTACGGGCGATCTCGAGGTCGGAGACGTCGAACCGATCGTCCCCCTGGACGGCCAGGCGACAGAACTCGAGCCGGTGCTCGGGGCCCGGCTCTTCCTCGACGGGCTTATGCGGCGGTATCCGCGCAGGGATCAACGTCACTCGATCCAGTCCGAGCTGAAGGTACGCCTCCTGGGCGCAGATGAGGTGACCGAGGTGTGGCGGGTTGAAGGTCCCGCCCAAGATGCCGATCCGCACAGGCTCCTAGATTGCCCGGCCGCGTCAGCTCCGAACCTGGCCGGTGCCTTCGATCAGGTATTTGAACGTGCACAGCTCGCGCAGGCCGATCGGCCCCCGCGCGTGCAGCTTTTGCGTTGAGTTGCCGATCTCAGCGCCCATCCCGAACTCGCCGCCGTCGGTGAACCGCGTCGACGCGTTGACGTACACGCACGCCGCGTCTACGCCGAGCTCGAACGCCCGGGCGGACTCTGTGTCACGAGTGACGATCGCCTCGGAGTGGCCCGACCCGTACCGGTTGACGTGCTCGATCGCCTCCTGCACCGATTCGACGACCCCCACGGCCAGCGTCAGCGCGTGGTACTCAGTCGCCCAATCCTCCTCGGTGGCCTCGGCGACCTCGACCGAGGCGCGAGCGAGGCTCCGCGTGCGCGCATCGGCGCGCAACTCCACCCCGGCCTCGTCCAGGGCGTCGAGCGCTGCGGGCAGGAACTCATCCGCCACCGAGGAGTGCACGAGCAACGTCTCGGCCGCGTTGCAGACGCTCGGGCGCTGGAGCTTGGCGTTGAGCGTGATGGCCAGGGCATCCGACAAGGAGGCGGAGGCGTCCACGAACACGTGGCAGTTGCCCGATGCCGCGTACATGACCGGCACGGTGGCGACGCCCTTCAGAGCCGCTTTCAGTCCCTCTCCGCCGCGCGGGATGATCAGGTCCACCACACCCGCCTGAGTGGCAAGCTCGGAAAGCTCCTCGTGACCGCCGCCCACGACGAGCGCCATGAACCCCTCAGGCAGCCCGGCCGCGAGTCCGGCCTCGATCGCCACGCCGGCCAGCACCGCGTTCGACGCCGTGGCCATCGAGGAGCCGCGAAGCACGATCGCGTTGCCCGACTTCAGGCAAAGCGCCGCCGCGTCGATCGTCACGTTCGGGCGCGCCTCGTACACGACCGCGATCACCCCGAGCGGCACGCGCACCTTGCGCACGTCGAGTCCGTTGTAGAGCCGGCGGCCCTCGATCACCTCGCCCACCGGATCGGGCAACGCCACGATGTCACCGACCTGGCTCGCGACCAGCGCGATCCGCCGCTCATCGAGGGCGAGGCGATCCATCAGCGCATCGGTCAGGCCAGCCTCACGTCCGGCCTCCAGATCCCGCGCGTTGGCCTCGAGGATCTCCGGCGTGCGCTCGATCAGCGCCGCGGCGATCGCCTCGAGCGCCGCGTCCTTGACCCCGGAGGGCGTCGCGGCGAGTTGCGTCGCGGCGCGCTTGGCGGCGGCGCAGATGTCGGCTACGGATGTCGATGTCTCAATGGCGGTGGCCATGGTCCTCGCCCGACAAAGGTTACGCGAGCACGAAGTAGTCCCGGTGGACGGCCTCGTCGGTGGCGCGGGGCAGGCGCTGGCGCACGTCGGCCGACTTCAGTCCGCGCACCCGCCGGAGCTCGCCGGCCGAGTAGTTGCAGATGCCCTTGCCGACGAGGTCCCCATCGTGGGCGATCTCGACCGCGTCGCCTGCGTCGAACTCGCCCGACACCTCGACAATGCCCACCGGCAGCAGGCTCGTGCCGCCCTCGCGCAGCGCACGCGCGGCGCCCGCGTCGACGAGCACCCGGCCCCGCGTCGGCTTGGCATAGCGAAGCCACAGCTTGAAGCTCGAGTAGCGCCCGGGACGCGCGGCGAAGCGGGTGCCGACGGGGTGGCCCTGGGCCGCGGCGAGGAGCGCCCCCGGGACGTGGCCGCCGGCGATCACCGTCGGTATGCCCGCCGCTGTGGCCATCTCGGCCGCCACGACCTTGGAGCGCATGCCGCCCGACCCGAGCGGCGAAGAAGCGTGCCCGATCCGCAGCTCGTCGAGCTGGTCGAACTCCGTCACCTCGGAGACGAGCCGCGCATTCGGGTCGGTCCGGGGGTCGGCCGTGAACAGGCCCTCCGCGTCGGTCAGCAGCACGAGGCGCTCCGCCGCGATCAGGATCGCCACCTGCGCGGCGAGAAAGTCGTTGTCGCCGAAGGAGATCTCGTCCGTGGTCGTCGTGTCGTTCTCGTTGATCACGGGAACAACCCGCCACTCGAGCAGCCGGCGCAGCGTCTGGCGCGCGTTCAGGTAGTGGCTGCGGGCGCTCATGTCGAAGAACGTCAGCAGCACCTGCGCCGTCTGCAGACCACGCGCGCGCAGCAACTCGTCGTAGACCTGGTAGAGCTTGCCCTGCCCGACGGCGCTCGCCGCCTGGAGCTCGTCCATCGCCCGCGGGCGAAGCGCGAGGCCCATCACCCCCATCCCCCGGGCGATCGCCCCGCTCGTCACGACCACGGGCTGGCGACCGGTGCGCTGGAGCTCGGCGAGCTCGTCGCAGATCCGGCCGAGGACATCGGTCCGCACCTCGCCCTCGTCGGTCGCCACGATGCTCGAACCGAGCTTCACCACCACTGCGCCCATGTCGTCTCAGAGGTTAGGACGCGCGCTAGGCGCAGATCGGGTTGCGCGGCACGCCCCGGCACGGCCGCGGCATCGTCCGCTGCGGCGCCGGCGCCCGCTGCGGGCGCTGGTGGCGCGCACCCGACTGCGCTATCAGCGTGAGGATCTCGTTGAATAGGGCGAGTCCGCCGTTGGGTGTGGTGGCGTTCTGGCACCCCCACGTGCCCTCGATGTCCGCCGGGCTCGAGCTGCCGAAGATGTTTCCCGCGAAGCAGTTGTCGACCGAGTTCTGCGTCCCGTAGGCGCCGCCCTCGAGCCCGATGTCGAACGTGCCGGGCTGCTTTGCGTTGTTCACGACGTCGTTGCCCGAGATCTCGTTCCCCTGCGACTGGAAGTAGACGGTCTTGGACGTCGTGGGATACGGGTCCGGTCGCTCGAGCACGAGCACGCCGAACGTCGGGTTGTCCCGGATTATGTTGCCCTTGATCAGATCCGCGTAGTCGCCGCCGAGGATCAGCCCAGCTCCCCATGGCGCGTTCAGGATGTCCGAGTTGGCCGGCGTCGAGATGTTGCCGTTGTACTCGATTATGTTGTTGCGGAAGATCGTGCAGCGGTCGATCTGCGTCGAGGTGAAAGTCAGCAGCTTGGCGCGGTTCGACCCCGAGTCGCACGCGCCGTCCTGCGGCGGCGGGAGGTCGTCGTCGGGCTCCGAATCGGGGGCGACGCCGTCGCTGTTGTCACGGAAGATCGAGTCCTCGACGATCAGGTGACCGCCGGCGTTGGTGCTCGACCAGCCGAGCGCGTTGCGTTCGATCAGCGCGTCCTGCACGAGCGCCCGACAATCACGGCACCCGCCGATGTAGAGCCCCGAGTCGTTGAAACCCGACGCGTACACATGCTTGAAGAAGCCGTCGACGGAGTGGCTCGTGTACAGGCCGTAGCCGCCCAGTAACCCGGTGTCGTAGGCGGTCAGGTACTGCCCCCACCAGCCGTGGATCCCGATTCGGGTGCCCTCGAGGCCCGCTCCCTCCCACCACACCTCGTTACCGTCGGCCGCGTCCTCCCGCGTGCGGCGGTCGAAGTTGCGCACGGTCAGATTCTCGATCCACACACCGCTCGAGGTGACCGTGATTCCGTTGCCAACGCGGTGGCGCCCGTCGAGGATCACCTTGTTGCGGTTCATCCCTCTCAGGTGCAAATCGGGAGTAGAGATCCGTACCGACCCGAAGTACACGCCACGGTCGATCAGGATCCAGTCACCCGGATGAGCCGCGCTCACCGCGGCCTGGATCGACGTGTAGTGCGAGTAGGGGACCTGTCGCTGGGTGACGATCAGCACGCGCGCCGAGGCGCTCGCTGCCCCGGCGCCCAGCAAGAGCGCGAGGGCGGCGAAAAGCGACGTCGTGAGCCGCCGTGCGCTCACTTCTTAGCGCGACACCACGGGTTGGCCGGAACGCCGGCGCATGGGTTCGGCATGGTCGCGAGATCCTTAGGCAGCTTGTGCATCACTACCTTCGACAGTCGCGGGTAGTGATCGGTCGCCGTGCACGGCGGAGGGGAGCCCGATGACAGCGACACCTGGGCGTCGCACAGCAACTCGTTAGTGAACTGGGAGAAGCCGGTCGGTTGAACGTCCTGACCGTTGCACACCGGGTACATCTGCTCGGCGTCCGATGGGAAACTCGTGACCGGGCCGCCACCCTGCTCGACGTTGCCACTGAAGCAGTCGGTCGGACCGGTATTGAAGTTCGTCATCGCGAAGTCACCGTTGGTCGGGTTGCCGAAGTACCCGTCGTGCGCGTACGTGTTATCGATCAGCGCGTCACTGCTCTCGTCAAACAGGCAGCTTCCGGGCCCGAGCCAATCGAGTGTGCCCCCGGTGCACGGCGCCCCGCTGTCGGTATAGGGCGAGAAGACCGTCCCCCACGCGCCGTTGTCCTCGAACGTGTTGTCCATCACGGTGTCGTTGCGCCCGCCCGTCAGCGTCATGCCCGTGCCGACCGGTCCGGCGGCCGCGCTGCCTGCCGCGGGCGCGTTCGGGTTGTTGTTGTGATCGAACAGATTGTGGATCAGCACCCAGCACGAATCCGCGCCGGCCACTGGTGGCTTCACGCCGGCCGGACATGCGCCGTTCTGCGGCGACGGCTCGTCGCCATTCTGGCTGTTCGTGTCGAACCCATCCTCGTTGTTGTCGAACCGCGAGTTCTCGATCAGCATCCACCCGCCGGAGTTCGAACCCGAGTACCCGAGCGCGTTGTACTCACCGCGGGCGTGGTCGATCGTCTGATCGCAGATCTGCTGGCAGGCCCCGATGTAGTAGCCCGAGTCGTTGAAGTTCGAGGCGTAGGACTGATCCCACGTCCCGCCGCTCCAATTGCTCGAGAAGATGCCGTACTCCGCCGCGGTCTTCTCGTTCTCGAAGAACCTGCTCGTCGCGGTCATGTAAGAGCCGTAGTAGCCCCAGCCGCCGACCTTGCCGCTGTCCGCGCCGCCGTTCCACCAGATCTCGTTGCCGGTGTCCCCGTCGCCTCCCGCGCCACCGAGGAAGTTGCATACGGTCACGTTCTGCACCCAGACGTTGTCGGCTTTCCAGATCATGATCCCGTTGAGCCCGAGCGATCCCTTGCGATCCTTCGGACCGAAGTTCTGCGCGGCCTTCGCCGTGGAGCACGCCGACGAGCCCGGCTTCGTCCCGTCGACGATCACCGTGTTGCGGTTCATCCCGCGCAGGTGCAGCCGCGGCTTGGTGATCAGGATGCCGGCGGGAGCGTCGGCGTCCCCCTTCGGGTGATAGCTCGAGCTCGTCTTGTAGTCGCCGGGTCCGATCAGGATCCAGTCCCCAGGCCGGGCCGCGTTCACCGCCGCCTGGATCGAGCCGTACTGGCCCGTGATCCCTTTGTACTTGCCGACGAGCAGGACTCGCGCGCTCGCCGCGGGCACGACGATCGCGAACACGGCTGCGAGCACTGCAACTGCTGAGAACCGACGCATGACCTCTCCTCCTTGAACGTCCCGGGGCGGCGCGGCATGTTACACATCGGGATCGAGGTCGAACGCGATGCCCGCGATCTCGACCTCGTCGCCCGGCTCGAACCCCTCGTCCTGAAGGGCCCGGATCACACCGATCCCGCGCAGCCGGCGCTCGAGGTAGGCCAGCGCGTCGTCGTTGTCGAGGTCGTAGCGCGCGACCAGCCGCTCGATCCCCTCGCCGCTCACGCGGTACGAGCCATCCGCCACCTTGACCACCCGATAGGCGCGGCGCGCGGCGGGGCGGAACACGCGGTGCTCGGCGAGCTCTTCGGGCGCCTGTTCGCTCACGACCTCGATCGGCGCGCCGGTCGGGACGCGGCGCCCGAGCTCGGCCGCGAGCTCGGGCAGCCCGAGCCGCGTGACCGACGAGGTCACGATCACCGGCGTACCGGCGTCGGCGTCGAGCCGGCGGGCCCACTCCGCGCGCGCCGCTTCTCGCGTCTCGGCGTCGACCAGGTCGGCCTTAGAGAGCACGAGCACCCGGGGCAGCGCGGCCAGCCGCGGGTTGTGCAGTTCGAGCTCGCGCTCCACGGTGGCGTGATTGGCCACGGGGTCCGAGCCGTCGAGCGGCGCGAGGTCGAGCACGTGGACGAGCAGCCCGGTGCGTTCGGTGTGGGCCAGGAAGTCGTGCCCGAGGCCGGCGCCGGCGCTCGCCCCCTCGATCAGCCCCGGAATGTCCGCGATCACGAGCTGGCGATCATCGGCCTCGAGCGTCCCCAGGGCCGGCTCGAGCGTGGTGAACGGGTAGTCGGCCACCTTCGGGTGCGCGCGCGTCAGCCGTCCGAGCAGCGAGGACTTGCCGGCGTTGGGAAGTCCGACGAGACCGACGTCGGCCAGGAGCTTGAGCTGCAGCGTTATCCACGTCTCATCCCCCGGGAGGCCCTTCTCGGCGAACCGAGGGGTCTGGTGGGTGGGGCCGGCAAACCGCTTGTTCCCGCGGCCGCCCGGGCCGCCCCGCGCCACGCGGGCCCGCTGGCCTGCCCGGACGAGGTCGTGCACGGTGCCGTCCGCCTCGACCCGCGCCTCAGTGCCCGGCGGCACCGAGATCTCGAGCGTCTCGCCGTCCTTGCCGTGGCGGAGCGCGCCCTCCCCATGACCGCCTCGCCCCGCCTTGAAATGCGTCTTGCGCCGGAAGCGCTCGAGGTCGCGGACGGAGTCGTTGCACACGAGCACCACGTCGCCACCGCGGCCGCCGTCGCCACCGTCCGGCCCGCCCTTCGGCACGTGGGCTTCGCGGCGGAAGCTCAGGCAGCCGTCACCTCCGGCGCCGGCGCTGACGTGGATGCGTGCGCGATCCTGCATGCATTCATCGTGGCAGGTGGTACGCGCGCCGCAGGTCTTGCTCCACCAGCCTCGGCTCTTCCTCACACTGGCGCGTGCCGTAGCGGACGACGTCAAACCCGCCGGCGCGCAGGCGCAGCTCCTTGCTGCGGTCGTCCTGGATCTGTTTCCACGAGCTGTGGTTGTTCTCGCCGTCGAGCTCGACGACGAGTTTCTGCTCCCGCCACACGGCGTCCACCAACACGCCCTCAATCCAGACGTTGACTTCGGGGAGCGGGATGCCGACGCGCTCGCACAACGGGAGGAACAGCCGCTCGAGCGGGCTGCGCGTGTGGGCGAGCTTCGGCTCGTGGCGCTCCAGGGCCTTTCTCAGCTTCGTGCTGCCTGTCCGAGCGTTGCCGGCGATCACCTGGAGAGCGGGGATGTCAAGCACCTTGTGGTAGTCCGCCGCCGCCAGCACGTACCGGACGCGCTCGAGCGGCGCCACCGCGGCGAAGTCCAGCAGCGCCTGCTCAATCCTCGTGGTCGGCAGGTCCCTGTGCAGAATCCGCTCGCACGTGCGCCGGCCGTGGACGTCGATGCCGCGCAGCGACCGGCAGCGCCGCGGCGTGCTCACCTGGATCGGCCAGGGCTGCCTGTCGATGAGGCGGTGCCACCAGAGCGCGGTGGCGTGGCTGAGCATCGCGCCGGGGCCGGCGTAGAGAACGGCGGCGACCAGGTCGGCCTCCACGCTCTTGGCCCGATGTCCGACCGCGTAGACCCGCGGGAGCACCGGGAGCAGGTAGCCCTGGCGCACCCACTGAGAGACCACAACGGTCTTGATGCCGATCGCCGCGAGCTGCGCCGCGCTGACCCGTCCCTTCTGCCGATCCGCCACGCATCGCACCCGTTCTTTGGCGCTGAGGCTAAGCATGCGTTAGCTCCATCGCCATCGGCCAAAGGAACCACGGCCCCCTGCAACGAAACAAGACACCGACCAGTGCCGAAACTGCTAATTGACTTCAAGAAGTTCCTGCTCCGCGGCAACGTCGTGGACCTCGCGGTGGCGGTCGTGGTCGGTACGGCGTTCACGGCCCTCGTCAAGTCGCTGGTCGCAGACCTCCTCACGCCGCTCATCGCGGCCGTCTTCGGCCAGCCCAACTTCGCGAGCCTGACGTTCACGATCAACGGCAGCCACTTCGCCTACGGCGACTTCATCAACAACGTGATCACGTTCCTGAGCATCGCCGCCGTCGTGTTCTTCCTCGTGGTCGCCCCGATCACCGCGCTCCAGGAGCGCCGGGCCAAGGAGGATCCAGACACCAAGGAGTGCCCGGAGTGCACGAGCGCGATTCCGATCCGGGCGAAGCGCTGTCCCCTGTGCACCTCGGAGCTCGAGAACGCTGCTTAGGGGCCGCGCCTACGGCGCGTCATCCTCCGGATGATGTCGCGGCCGGCGCAGTAAGCGAGGCACGGATGCCGAGCGCGCCGCAGCCGCGACGCCGTTCCGCCGGGCATCCATGCCCGGCGGCGCCGGGCGACCGATGCCGCGAACCTAAGCTTCCGAGTCGGTGCCCGGGACGATCGAGATAACCCGACCGCGCCGGCCGCGCGCGAACTCCACGGTGCCGGCAGCGCGCGCGAAGATCGTGTCGTCCTTGCCAATCCCGACGCCGTCGCCGGGCTTGAACTTCGTGCCGCGCTGGCGCACGATGATTTCGCCACCGGTGACCGCCTCGCCGGCGAAGACTTTCACGCCGAGGCGCTTGGCCTTCGAGTCGCGCCCGTTGCGCGAAGAGCCGAGTCCCTTCTTATGCGCCATGCTTCACCTCCGTGACTTCGATCCGGGTCAGGTTCTGCCGGTGGCCGGTGCGCCGCTTGTAGCCGCGCTTGGGCTTGAACTTGACGATGCGCAGCTTGGGCCCGCGCTCGTGGGCGACCACCCGGGCAGTCACCGAAACCCCGGACAGGTCCGAGTCGACCACATTGGAGCCGTCCACAAACAGCAACGGCTCCAAGCTGACTGATTCGCCGTCAGAAACGGCAAGCCGCTCGACGAGCAGGGTCTGGCCCTGCTCGACGCGGTACTGCTTGCCGCCGGTTTTCACAATTGCGTAGGTCATATGTTTTGAATCGTCGGCGGCGCCTGACGGCGGCGCCCTTAGTCTGAGGAGCTCACTGACTCGGCTTTAGCGCCGGAACGGCGCCGTCCGCCTCTGCGGCCACGACGCCGAGGCTTCGATTCTAGGCCATCTCCGTTCTCACTCTCGTCTTCGGGCTCGGACGAGCGAGACGGAGCGTCCAGCAACGTGGCCACGGCCGAGGTCCGGCCGGCCTCCTCGATCCGCACCAGGTGCTTCTCGCCCACGTAGTCGCCGGCGCCCGTGATCGAGATCATGTAGCCGTCGACCTTGGCCACGGCGTCGCCCGGGCTGTACATGTGCGGCTCGACGATCTCGACGTGGACCTCCTCGCCGGGACGGAAAGGCACCGCCCGCTCGAGCACCTTCTCGCGGCTTGACTCGAGCACGACCGCAAAGTAATCGAGGGGTAGCCCCTCGGATCCCTCGAAGTGGAACCACTTCCCGGTCTCGTCCTCGATCGCCCGCAGCGTCCGCGCGTCGTCGCGGGTGAACTCGGCGCTCACGCGCGGGTTCATCTGGAGCAGGATGGCCTCGGCGTCGGTCTCCTTGGCCAGGTCGCGCATCCGCCGCTCGAACTCGATCGCGAGCGTCTCCTCGGACTTGATCACGCCGTCGCCGCCGCACGTCGGGCACGGCCGGGTCATGATCTCGCGCACGCCGTCGGTGACGTTCTGGCGCGTCATCTCGACCAGCCCGAGCGGCGAGATCTCGACCACGAACGTCTTTGTCCGGTCCTCATCCAGCGCGGCGCGCAGGGACTTCAGCACCGCGTCCCGGTTGCGCGCCCGGGCCATGTCGATGAAGTCGATGACGATGATCCCGCCGATGTCGCGCAGACGGAGCTGGCGGACCACCTCATCGGCGGCTTCCAGGTTGGTCTTGGTGATCGTGTCCTCGAGCCGCGCCGCCTTGCCGCGTCCCACGAACGAGCCGGAGTTGACGTCGATGACGGTCAGCGCCTCGGCGTAGTCGATCATCAGATAGCCGCCGCTCGGGAGGTCGACGCGGCGCGACAGCGTCGAGTCGAGTACCTCCTCGACGCCAAAGGCCTCGAACAGCGGCGTGTCCTCCTCCCACAGCTCGACGTGCTCGACGAGCTCGGGCGCGGTGCGGGTGAAGAAGGAGACGAGCCGGTGGAACTGCTTCGGGTCGTCCACGATCGCCCGCTCGAAGGTCGAGGAGAAAATGTCGCGCACGACGCGGACCGACAGGTCGGCCTCCTGGAAGACGAGCGCCGGCGCGGTCGTCTCGGCCACGCGCTTCTGCAAGACCTCGTTCAGCTTGAACAGATACAGGAGCTCGCGCTCGAGATCCGCTCGCGTCGCTCCCTGGGCGGCGGTGCGGATGATCGCGCCCGCTCCCTTCAAGTCCAATTTTGCCGCCTCCTTGCGCAGGCGGTCGCGCTCGCCATCGTCCAGCCGGCGCGACACCCCCACTCCCTCGCCGTACGGCGCGAACACCATGTAGCGCCCGGCGATCGTGAGGTCCATGCTCAGCCGCGCGCCCTTGGTCTTGAGGGGGTCCTTGACGACCTGGACGACGATCTCCTGCCCCGGCTTCAGCATGTCGGTGATCTGGCGGTTGTCGCGCCCGGAGCCGCGGCCCCGGCGGGGCGCCTCGACGCCCGGCAGCACGATCTCGTCGACGTGCAGGAAGCCATTCTTCTCGAGGCCAATGTCGACGAACGCGGCCTCGAGTCCGCCGAGCACGTTGTCGACCCGGCCCTTGTAGATGTTTCCGACGATCGAGCGCGCTCCTCGGCGCTCCAGGTACAGCTCGGCGACCTTGTATCCCGCGGCCGGTTTGGCCGGGCGCCGGCGTCGGCGCGTCGCGGGCTTGGCCGGGGTCTTACGTGCGGCGACCGTTCCGGTCGCCTCCAGCAGTGCGACCCGGGTCTCGCCCCGGTCGACACTGACCAAAACTTGTTTCTTCAATGCTCATTCAGTCCTTTGTGGAAAATTAGGAAAGTTCGCGGAGGAAGCGCGAGCTTTGAGAGCTCGATTCTCCGGGCGAACACGTGCCGCGCCTAGGTGGCCGGGGGTGGGTAGGTGGGCCCATTTTCCCGGGGGCAGCGGTCATCACGGAACTAGTCCTCGATTCTTCGACGCTTGCGTCATGCGCGCCTGCACATAGATTGACTGTAGAAGGCCGATGGCTATGAACGTCACTAGGACCGAGGAGCCGCCGTAAGAAAGCAGCGGTAAGGGCACTCCGGTAATCGGCATGATGCCGATCGTCATGCCCGCGTTAACGAATACCTGAAACATCAGCATGGCCAGGATGCCCCCGGCGATGAGGGTTCCGTACAGGTTCTTCGCCATGGTCAGAACCCGAAGGGCGCGCCAGATCAGCAGCGCGTACAGGGAGAGCACGACCGCCGCCCCGACGAACCCATACGTCTCTCCGACCACGGAGAAGATGAAGTCGGTATCCGGCGCCGGCAAGAAATGCAGATTGACCTGGCTGGCGCCCTGCACGCCGAGCCCGGTCTTCCCCCCCGACCCAATCGCGTTGAGCGACTGGGTGATGTTGTACGTCTGGTTCTGGGGGTCGTGCGACGGATGCAGGAAGCCCGTGAGCCGCTGCATCTGGTAAGGCTTGAGCAGGTGATGCCCCGTGGCGGGCGCCACGACGAGGACCAGCACGATCGCGATCACGAACAGCCCCGCCAACGCGAGCAACTGCTTCCACGACGTGCCGGCCACGAACAGCACGGCGAACCCGATCGCGATGTAGACGAGCGCGGTGCCGAGGTCCGGCTGCGGGATGACGATCATCGCCGGGACGATCGCCAGCAACATGATGCGCGCCGTCGTCCGGCGTTCGTGGAGCCGGCGCGAGCGATCCACCGCGAACGCCGAGATCGACACGATCAACAGCACCTTGCCGAACTCCGAGGGCTGCAACTGGAAGAACGGGAGCGGGATCCATCGGGCCGCGCCCTGCACCTTGGGCATCCCGAGCACGACGAGATTCAGCGCGATCATCACGCCGTACAGGCCGTACTTGTACTCGCGCAAGCGCGAGTAGTCGATGTGGGCGAGCACGATCGCGAGCGCCAGCCCGATCCCGACATAGATCGTCTGGCGCTCGGCGAAATACATGTGGTTCGCCGAATCGAGCGAGGGGCCCTCGCCCTTGAGCATGATGAACGAGCACGCGGCGAGCCCGAGCGCGGCGAGGAACAGCAGCGGATCCATCCGCAGCCACACGCGCGGGCGCGGAGCCGCCGCCACGTCGTCGGCGGGCCGAATCGCGTTGGCGCCGATCGCGCTCACAGCGTCTGCGAGCTCCCGGGCACGTAGGCGCCCTTGTTGCCGAAGAACCACTGGGAGAGGATCTGGCGCGCCACCGGCGCCGCGCCGACCGCGCCGAAGCCGCCCTGCTCGACGGTGACCACGACCACGATCGGCTTGGTCGTCGCGCTGGGCGGAACGAAGCACGCGTACCAGGCGTAGTCCTGCTGTCCGTTGTACTGCGCGGTGCCGGTCTTGCCGTAGACCTGCTCGGGGAAGTTGCCAAACACGTCGGCCGAGGTTCCGCCCGGCTGCGACGCGCCGGCGCGCAGGCCCTCGAGGATCGTGTTGCGGTACAGCGGGTCGATCGTGATGTGACGCTTGGGCGCCGGGTTGAACGAGCGCAGCACGAACCCGTCGGCGCTCTGCACGTCGAGTCCGAGGTGCGGGGTGACGATCGTGCCGTCGTTGGCCAGCGCGGAGTACACGACGGCGAGCTGGAGCGGCGACACCTGCACGTCGCCCTGACCGACCGCCAGGTTCTCGTTGTCGCCGGCCGACCATGGGCGGTCGGTGCCGTCGGCGATCCCGCAACCGCCGGGCGCGTGCTTCGAGGCCCGGTGCCATCCCTTGAGCTTCTTGGGGCCAGTCGTGATGCCGTTGCTGTAGGCGAACGGGCCGGTGGCGTTATCGCACTCGGTTTCGAGCTCGTTGCGGTTCGCGCGCCACGCCGCGTCGGGGAGGGTTCCGGACACCTCGTCGGGAAGGTCGATCCCGGTCTTCTCGCCGATCCCGTACAGGCTGGCCCATTTCTGAAGTGGGCCGCCGTTGGGCGCGGGCGAGTTGGTCAGTACGCCGAGGTTGTAGAAGAAATCGTCGGAGGAGACCTTGATCGCGTTCACGAGGTCAAGCGAGCCGTCGACGGCGTTGCCGGAGTTGTGGCGGCACTGGCCGCTGAAGCAGTACTGGCCCGTATCGTCGAAGATGCTCCCGACGCTCCACGCGCCGCTCTCGAGCGCCGCGGTGGCGGTGATCGGCTTGAACGTGGAGCCTGTCGGCCCGGCGCTCTGGTAGGCGCGGTTGACCTGCGGGTCTCCCGAGTTGGGGCCGAACAGCGAGTTGTAGGTCGAGTAGGGGACCGGCTTGGTGAAGACGTTCGCGTTGTAGGTCGGCAGCGAGCCCATCGCGTAGACCTCGCCGTTGACCGGGTTCATGGCCACGAAGGCGCCGCCGTTGGCTGGATAGTTGTTATCGATCGACTGCTGGAGCGCCTGCTGGCCGACCTCTTCGAGCTTGGCGCTGAGCGAGAGCTTGAGGTTGTCGCCGGCGGTCGGGGGCGTCTCGGACTGCTCGCCGACGTAGTTGCCGAACGCGTCGACCTTCACCTTCTGGGCACCGTCGACCCCGCGCAGATAGCGGTCATAGGACGCCTCCAGGCCGGACTGGCCGACCGCGTCGTTCGGCGACACCCCGGCGAAAGCGGACTGACCCACCTCACTCGAGGTGATCCGGCTGACGATCCCGAGCACCTGCGAGGCGACGTCGTTCAACGGATAGGTCCGCTGGTAGATCTGCTGGACGGTGACGCCTGGGAACGACGCCTGTCGCTCGGAGATGTACCAGAGCTGCGGGTAGGTGATGTCGCTCGCCACGGTCGCCTCGCCGTAGGACAGCTGCACGAACCCCTGGACGACCCGACAGGCGATCACGGACATGTGGAGCAGCCCGTGGCCATTGACCGGGCACGGCTGGCGCTTGGTCGGCAGCCCGAGCACGCCGGCCAGGCGGTCGTACACGGCGGCGTCGGCCTGCGGCGGGTGAGCCAGGTTCGCATCGGTGATCGGTACCGGCAGGCTGGGCGGCGCGATCTCGACCGCGTACGCGCGCCGGCTCGAGGCGAGGATCTGGCCGCTCGAGTCGAGGATCTCCCCTCGCGGCGCCGGTACCTCGACGTTGCGCACGAAGTTCACGCTCGCGGCCTTCGCGTACTGGTTGGTCGAGAGGACCTGGAGGAACCACAGGCGGAAGAACAAGATCGCGAACAGGCCGAGTGAGATCGTCCCGATGATCGCCACCCTCCGCGCGAGCTGCGGGCTCATCGACGGCCGCTCTTCGTTCTTGACGAACCGCAGCTGCTTGTCGTCGGGAAGCTGACTCATCGTGTCTGGGGACGGGAGATCGCGCCGCGGCGGGCGGCGCCTTGCTGAAGCGGGCTGAGGCCCCCGGTGCTGTAGGCGCGGCGACGTCGGCGACGGGGATCCTCGGGCAGCACCGGCCGGACGATCCGCCGGACGAGCGCGTGGACGGGCAGCGCGATCAGCGTGTTGACGAGCACCACGATGAAGATCTGCTGGAGGAGCAGCAGGCTGACCGGGGCGTCGACCCCGAGCAGGAACTGGATCACCGCCATCCCCAGCCCGGCGAAGGCCGAGGCGAGCGCCCCGCCGGCGAGGGGGACGAGCTCGTGCGAGGGATCGCGGAGCTCGTGCAGCCGGCCCGCCCAGTAGCCGATCGCGATGTACAGCAGCGAGGTCACCCCGAGCGTCTGGACGAGCACGAGATCGATCAGCAGGCCGGTGGCAAAGCCGAAGATCGCTCCGGTCAGCGACCCGCAGAGCAGTCCGACCGACATCACCACGAGCGGGGTCAGGTCGGCACTGACGCCGAAGATCGAGATCTGGGAAACGGCCGACTCCTGCACGAGGACGGCGAAGAACGCCAGCAGAACGAGGCGGATCGGGAGCTTGACCGAGTTGGGGATCTCGCTCACGGGATCTGTGCTCGCGCGGTCCCGGGTTGGGCTTGGGTCAGGACCTGGACGACGTCGAAGTGGCGCAGGTCGGCGGCGGGGGTGACCGGCACCTGCCCGTTGTTGAGCAGGTCGTCCTCGTTGAACTGGGCGACCCAACCGATCGGGATGTTGGCCGGGAAGTAGGACTCGAGCGAGTCGGAGCGGAAGCCCGCCGTCTCGACCAGCTGGCCCGGCTGCGGCCCGTTCTGAACCTGGCCTGGGTTCGGCGCTTGCAGGTACTGGAGCACGAGCTGGTTGGGGCTGCCCACGGCGGGCAGGAGCTCGCCCGTGTCGCCGTTGGTGTCGGTCACGCGCGCGGTCACCGACACGGTGTGGTCGGTGATGAGGGACACAATCGAGGCGTTGGACGACACCAGCGACACCTCCCCCACCAGCGCGCCGTCGGCCAGCACGGGATCGTGGAGCGAGACACCGTCCTCGGAGCCCTTGTCGATGCCGACGGTCTGATACCAGAGCGTCGGGTCGCGCGAGATGACCTGCCCCGTCACCGGGTGGTAGGCGCTGATGCCGAGGCTGTCGTCGAGACCTACCTCCTTGCGAAGCTGCTGGTTCTGGTACTGGGCGCCCTTGGCCGCGGCCAGATCGTCCGTGAGCTGCTGGACCTTCGTCTGCAGGGTGGCGACCTGCGACTTGGCGTGGAAGGTGCTCGAGAACCAGCTCGCCACCGACCGCACCGGTGAGAGAACCTTGCTCGCCCCCTGCTCGACCGGCGAGAAGACCTCGACCACGCCGCGCTGGACGTTGTGCAGAGGACTACTCGGCGCCTCGCCGAAGTAAGCCGTGAGCAGGATCAGGGAGACCGCCACGAGCAGCCCTAGGACCACTCGTCGCCGTCGAACTTGCTTGTCATGCACGTGCTTGCAGTCTCAGGTGTTGGGGGTGGGTGGGCGGGATCCCAGTCCCGGGGATGGTGGCTCCGGATGGGTGGAGACCACCATCATCCCGCCAACGCCGCCGAGTTCCCGTCGAAACTAGTACCGACGGCGGCGGTTGCGTGAATTCTTGCTCGAACGGTGGATCGCTTCGAACTCCTCTAACGACCTCCCCGAGCCGACCGCCACGCAGGTCAGCGGTGACTCGGCCAGATGCGCGGGCATCTGCGTCTCGTGACGCAGGCGCTCATCGAGCCCCTGTAGCAGCGAGCCTCCTCCTGCCAGCATGATGCCACGATCCATGATGTCGGAGGCGAGCTCGGGCGGGGTGCGGTCGAGCGTCTCCTTGACCGCGTCGATGATCTGGGTGACGGGCTCCTCGAGCGCCCCCCGGATCTCCTCGCTGGTCAGCACCACGGTCTTGGGCAGCCCCGAGACCATGTCGCGTCCGCGGATCTCGGCCTGGACCTCCTCGCCGAGCGGGTAGGCCGAGCCGATCTCGAGCTTGACCTCTTCGGCCGTCTGCTGGCCGATCAGCAGCTTGTACTCGCGCTTGACGTAGTTCATGATCGATTCGTCGAGCTCGTCGCCGCCGACTCGGATCGACTGCGAGACGACGATCCCGCCGAGCGAGATCACCGCGACCTCGCTCGTGCCGCCGCCGATGTCGACGACCATCGAGCCGGTCGGCTCGCCGACGGGCAGCCCGGCGCCGATCGCGGCAGCCATCGGCTCCTCGATCAGGTACGCCTGGCGAGCGCCGGCGCTCAGACAGGCCTCCTCGACCGCGCGCTTCTCGACGCCGGTCACGCCGGAAGGCACGCAGACGACGACTCGAGGGTGGGCCCAGCGGTTCTGGTGGACCTTCTGGATGAAATGCCGCAGCATCTCCTCGGTCACCTCGAAGTCGGCGATCACGCCGTCCTTCAGGGGCCGGATGGCCTGGATCGTCCCCGGCGTGCGGCCCAGCATGCGCTTGGCCTCGATCCCGACCGCGTGCACCTCACCGGTGCGCGAGTCGACCGCGACGACGCTCGGCTCCGACAGGACGATGCCGCGCCCGCGGACGTAGACGAGCGTATTTGCGGTGCCGAGGTCCACCGCCATGTCGCGGCCGCCGAAACCGGTTAGGTACGTAAAAAAGCCCATAGACAACAGAGGTACGAATCAGCAGCGGACGGTGAAGTGAGCGCCGGGAGGCCACGCCACGCTGCCAGCGCCATCCGAGGACGATTGTACGTGCTCGATCCCCTCGGAGAGCGGACGCAGCAGCACTTTCATGAAGCCAGCAGCGCCGGCTCGAGTTCGAGCAGCGTCGCCACCGGCAACCCGACGACGTTCAGGAAGTCCCCCTCGATCCCCGCCACAAGGGCCGCGCCGCGTCCCTGGATGGCGTACCCGCCCGCGCGCTCGCGCCATTCTCCGCTGGACAGGTACCAGTCGATCAGACGCTCGTCCAGCGCTCTGAACTGGACTCCGGTCTGCGCCGCGGCGCTCCGCACCTTGCCGTCCTCGATCAGACAGACGCCGCTGATGACCGCATGACGCCGGCCCGCCAGCGCACTCAGCGTGGCCCTGGCCTCCTCGAGGCCGGCCGGCTTCCCGTACAGACGCGCCCCGAGCGACACCACTGTGTCGACCCCGACGACGAGGCTGTCCGGGGCCTCGTCGGCTACCGCCGAGGCCTTGCGATACGCGTTCTCGAGCGCCACCTCGTGCGGTGGGCCCTCCTCCAGCTCCTCGACGTCGGAGACCCGGATTGAGAACTCGAGGCCCAGCTGCTCGAGGATCGCCCGGCGTTGGGGCGAGCGCGACGCGAGCACGAGCGGGCTCACCACTGTCCGATCAGAGGTCTCCGAAGAAGAGAGCGACCTCGCGGGCGGCCGATTCGGGCGAGTCGGAGCCGTGGACCATGTTCTGGCCGACCGAGATCGCGTAGTCGCCTCGGATCGAGCCCGTCGTCGCCTCGACCGGGTTCGTGGCCCCGATGACCTGACGGGCGGCCACGACCGCCTGCTCGCCCTCGAGCACCATCGCCACGAGCGGACCGGACGTGATGAACGTCACGAGCTCCTCGTAGAACCCTTTGCCCTCGTGCTCGGCGTAGTGCTGCGCCGCGAGGTCGCGGCTCATCGTCGTCAGATTCATGGCCACGAGCCGTAGCCCCTTGCGCTCGAACCGCGCGATGATCTCGCCCGACAGGTTCCGGGCAAAGGCGTCGGGCTTGATCAGGATCAGCGTTCGCTCCATGGGTCTCCTTGCGCGCGGCGGCGCGAGTCAATTGACGGTCGCGAGACTCTAGAGCGAACGCGGATCGGTCAGCGGCTCACGTCCGCTGCGCTGCTCGCTCGGTGCCGGCGAGGGTGAGGGCGCACTGCTCCGCTCGGCGCGCACGCCGGCACCCGCCACCGACTGCTCGGCCGTACTATCGCGGCGCCTCCGAGTCCGCCGGGGAGCCGGCGCGGAACTGCCGATCTCGGCCTCGCAGAACGGGCAGATCTTCCACATCGGGTCGAGCGGCTTGCCGCAGTTCGTGCACGGGTCCTTGAGCTTGCGCATGCAGTTCGGGCAGCGCAGGAAATCCTTCTCGACCTCGAAGTCGCAGTACGGACAGACCTGGTAGCCGATCTCGGCCAGCCTCGCCTCGGCGGCCTGGATCTCGAGCTCGCGCTCGCGTACGTCGTCCAGGTACTCGGGCGGGCGCACGATCATGTAGACGATCGTCCCCACGAACGGGAACAGCGAGGCCGCCGTCGCGCATCCGACGAGCAGCGGATCGGCGATCCGGCGCCGGGCGTCCGCGTAGGTCCAGTACACGAGCGCCAGCCAGATCACCACCAGGAACAGGATGATCAGCTCAACGGCCGCATTGATCGTCCCGTTTTTGATGCCGAAGACGGCGAGGGCGAGCATTAAGGTGGCGAGTGTAGTGGTAGGTGAAAGGTGAACAGTCCGGCAGGCGCCTCAGCTTTCGTGTGGATCCTCACATGGACCGCACCGCTGATGCGCCGATTATCCGCCGCCGTCAGGCGCCGCCGACAATTCCAATACCCACTGATTGGCCGTTCAGGCGCTGGATCCTTCTTGATTCACAGATATGCCCGGCCGAACAAATAGCCGATACCGAAGAACACAAGTATGACAACGGCCACGATTACGGCCACCAGGGCCATCATGGCCAGCAGTCGCGGCTGCTTGTCCTGCTCGTTCACAGCATCGACGCGCGGCCGGCGCCGGCCGGCCGCAGCAGGTCAGCCACGAGGTAGATAGTGCCCGTCGCGACGACCAGGCCATCGGGGCCGGCGAGCTCGCGGGCGCGGGCCAGCGCGGCGCGCGGATCGCGGATCACCTCGGACGGCGGGCCCCCCAGCTGCCCGGCGAGCGACTGGAGCGTGGGCGGAGGAAGCGCGCGGGGATTCTGGCTGGCGGTCAGCACGAGCGCGTCGCAGCGCGGCATGAGCGTGGCGAGCATGCTCGCGGCGTCCTTGTCGTCGAGGATCGAGACGACGGCGACGACGCGCCCGCGCGCGACGGCGAACGGCTCGTCCAGGGCCTCGGCGAGCGCGGCCATCCCCTCCGGATTGTGGGCGCCGTCGAGCAGCGTGAGCGGGTCGTTGTCGACCACCTGCATCCGCCCGGGCACGAGCGTCTCGACCGCTGCTGTGGCCACCGCGATCGGGTTGAGCTCGCCGAGGTAAGCCTCCGCCGTTGTACGGGCCAGGGCGAAGTTCCGCCGCTGGTAAGGCCCGAGGGCGGTCAGCGGGACGCCCGGGTCGGCACCGGCATGAATGATCCGCGCGCCGCGCTCGGACGCGATCCGCTCCGCGACCGCGACCGCGTCGGGATGGAGGTCGTGTCCGAGCACGAGGGTGGCACCGGGCTGAACGACGTCGAGCTTCTCGGTGGCGATCGCGGTGATGGTCGGCCCGAGCCAGCGCGTGTGCTCGAGCCCGACGCTGGTCAGGACCTGGACGCGCGAGGGGATTACGTTGGTGGCGTCATAGCGGCCGCCGAGGCCCGCCTCGATGACGGCCGCCTCGACGTCGTTGCGAGCCAGCTCCGAGTAGGCCGCTGAGGTCAGCAGCTCGAACTGCGTGACCCGGTCGTCGGGCCCGAGCGAGCGATCGACGAGCTCGGCGGCGTGCGCGGCGCGCTGGATCGCGGCGGCGAACTCGGCCGGCCCGAGATCTTCGTCGTCGATCCGGATCCGCTCGGCGAACGAGACAAGGTGAGGCGACAGGTAGGCGCCGGTCCGCAGCCCATGCCGGCGGAGGATCGCCGCCGTCATACGGACCGTCGAGGACTTGCCGTTCGTACCCACAACGTGGATCGACTGAAAGCGCAGCTGGGGATTGCCGAGCGTGGTCATCAGCCGACGCATGCGGTCGAGGCCGAACCGCATC
>DATBYI010000051.1:0-9765 GCA_036513815.1 Solirubrobacteraceae bacterium | reverse complement strand
GTAGAACTTCGCGACCTTCTTGGCCACCTCGAGCACCGTGTGCGAGTCGTCGATGACGATCACGGCGCCCGAGCCGATCATCGATCCCGCCTTGGCCATCGAGTCGAAGTCGTAGGGGATGTCGAGGTCATCCTTCGTCATGACCGGCGAGCTCGAGCCGCCCGGGAACCAGAGCTTGATCTCACGCCCCTCTGGCGGCCCACCGGCGAGGTCGTAGATGAGCTCCCGCGACGGGATGCCGAGCTCGATCTCGTAGTTGCCTGGCCGTTGTACGTCGCCTGAGACCGACACGACCTTCGTGCCGGTTGAGGTCTCCGTTCCGAGCTTCGCGTACTCCTTGCCGCCCATCCGGACGATCGCGGGCACGGTGGCGAGCGTCTCGACGTTGTTGATCAGCGTCGGGCCGTGGTAGAGACCCTCGATGGCCGGGAATGGCGGCTTGAGCCGCGGGTTGCCGCGCTTGCCCTCGAGCGAGTCGAGCAGGCCGGTCTCCTCGCCGCAGATGTACGCGCCGGCGCCACGGTGAAGCACGAGCGAGACGGTGTGGTCGGACCCGAGGATCTTCTCGCCGATATAGCCGGCGTCGCGGGCCTCGGCGATCGCTGCTTCGAGGATGTCGGCCTGGTAGGCGTACTCGCCGCGGATGTAGATGAACGTCCGGGTGGTCCCCGCCGCCCACGATGCGATGAGGACCCCCTCGATCAGCATGTGCGGGTTCTTCTGCATGATCTCGCGGTCCTTGAACGTCCCCGGCTCGGACTCATCGGCGTTGCAGACCAGGTACTTGTCCATGTCGCCGTGGGGCAGGAACGAGATCTTGCGGCCCGTCGGGAAGCCGGCGCCGCCACGCCCGCGGATGCCCGCGTCCATGATGTCCTGGGTTACCTCCTCGGGCGACATGCCGAGGGCCTTACGCAACGACTGATATCCGCCCCGGCGCTCGTACACCTCGAGGGTGTTGAGGCCGGGCTCGTCGATGCGGTCGAGCAGAATCTTCATTTCGGGTCCTCCTGCCCGGCCGGGTGCTCGTCCTCGTCGGTGGCCTTATCGGGCTCTGGGTGCTCGGACAGTTGGGCTTCGGTCATCTCGATCGGCGCGGTTGGGCCGGGCCGGTCGACATTGTCGCCCTCAGGGCCGAGCCCGGCTGTGTCGGCCATCTCGGTCGTTGACGGGTCCGGGGCGAAGTAGCTGGCCTCCTCGGCGAGAACGCCGGGATCGGTCGAGCGGCGATAGCGCAACTGCTTGTGGTCGAGCACCGTCCGGCCGGCCTCGAGGTCCTCGACGATCCGGCGCGCGTCGTCGAGCTCGAGCGGCCCGACGTACACGCCGTCGACCGAGGCCATCGGCGCGATGTCGCAAGCGCCCAGGCACTCGAACGAGGCCACGTTGACGTCGGGGTGATCCTCGCCCGCCTTGAGCATCTCGGCGAAGAATTCGTCCGCACCGAGCAGCGAGCACGTGATGTTCGTGCACACGAACACGTCGTGGCGACCCTTGGGTTCGGTGAAGAACATGTCGTAGAAGGTCGCCACCGAGGTCAGGTAGGCGGGAGTCAACCGCATCACCGCCGCCACCTGGTCGATCGCCTCAGGAGAGATCCATCCGTGCTCCTCCTGAGCCGCGTGCAGGGCGGGAATCACGGCCGAGCGCCGATCGGGGTACTTGGCCATGGCCTGGACGATCGTTTCCTTGAGCTGGGGCGGGACCGGAGTCGTCGCCGGATCGGGGATCGTCGCCGGGTCCTTGGTCAGGTCGACCGCGCTGTCCCAGCCGGGCACGCGCGAGCCGTGACCGAAGCGGGCGACCGGCGGACGGTCGGTTGCGCTCATCGGTCGATGCCTCCAAGGATCGGGTCGAGCATCGCGAGCGTCGCGATCAGATCGGCGATGTAGGAGTCCTTGACCATCGGGGCGAGCGCCTGCAGGTTGCTGAAACTCGGGTCCCGCATGTGCACGCGCGCGGGCTTCGCCGAGCCGTCGGACCGGACGAAGCAGCCGAGCTCACCGCGGGGGCCCTCGATCGGGTAGTAGGCCTCGCCCGGCGGCACCCGGAAGCCCTCGGTTACGAGCTTGAAGTGGTGGATGAGCGCCTCCATGCTGGTGGCCAGCTCGTGGCGCGGCGGGAGCGCGACCTTGCGGTCGGTGGTGATGTGCTCACCCTCGGGCAGGCCATCGATGGCCTGCTGGATGATGTTGACCGACTGGTAGATCTCGGCGTGCCGAACCCGGAAGCGGTCGTAGTTGTCGCCGACCGTGCCGACCGGGATCTTGAAGTCGAAGTGGTCGTAGCTCGAGTACGGCGCTGCCTTGCGCAGGTCCCAGGGCTCGCCCGACGCGCGGAGCAGCGGTCCGGTCACGTTCAGCTCGAGGAGCGTCTCCCGGTCGACGATGCCGGTGCCGCGCAGCCGCTCGAGCAGGATCTGGTTCTTCTCGAACAGGTCGGCGTACTGGTCCGCGCGCGGCGGCATGATCTTGAGGAACTGGCGTAGCTTCTGCTCGAAGCCGCGGGGGATGTCCTCCATCACGCCGCCGACCTGGAAGTACCGGGTGTGCATCCGCTGGCCGGAGGACATCTCGAACAGGTCGAGGATCAGCTCCCGCTCGCGGTAGCAGTACCAGAACATCGAGATCGCGCCGAGGTCGAGCGCGCTCGTGCCGAGCCAGACGAGATGCGAGGCGATCCGGTTGAGCTCGAGGTGGATCACGCGCAGGTACTGGGCGCGCGGCGGCACCTCCGTCCCGAGCAGCGTCTCGACCGCGCCGCAGAAGGCCATCGCGTTGAAGTAATAGCCGAGGTAGTCCATCCGCTCGACCACCGGGATCACCTTCCAGTACGCCTTGTCCTCGGCCGTCTTCTCGATCCCGGTGTGGACGTAGCCGATGATCGGCTTGATGTCGCGTACCACCTCGCCCTCGAGCGTCGCGAGTAGCCGCAGCACGCCGTGGGTCGACGGGTGGTGGGGTCCGATGTTGAGCGTGAGCAGCTCGTGCGTCTCGCCCGTGCCGGCGGGTTCGCTCGAGAATGTGATCGATTCTTCGCGCTTGCGGTAGTCCTCGGTCAGCGTCGTGGACCCGCTTTGCTCGCTGTCTCCCCGTCCCGTGAGGGTCACATGTACTTCCCGTAGCTCTGTTCTTCGTTGTAGGTGAAGAGCACCGGCTCGCCGCCGACCGGGAAGTCCCGGCGTTGGGGATGGCCCTCGTAGTCCTCGGGCATCAGGATGCGGCGCAGGTCAGGGTGCCCGTCGAACACGACCCCGAACATGTCGTAGACCTCTCGCTCGGGGAAATTGGCCCCCGGGAACATGTCGACGACGGAATCGATTCGGGGGGCGTCGGTGCTGACCCTCGCCTTGACCGAGATGCGATCGACGGTGCTGCGATCGAGCATCTCGTACAGCACACCAAGGCGCGGCTCGTGTGGGTAGTAGTCGACGCCGTGGAGACTCGCGAGGAACGTGTACCCCTTGGAGCGCAGATGCTCGAGTACGAGCCGGATCTTCTCCGGGTTCGCGACCAGAACGGCGCGACCACGGTGAAACTCGGTGTCGCGGATCGAGTCGCTATCGGAGTCGCGGAGTTCTTGGGCCGTCAGCTCGAGGCCCGTCGCGTCAGGCACCGGCCGTGTCTCCGGGCCGGAATACGCTGATGTCGGCGCTGTCCTGAGTGCCCGCCTCCGGCAGGACCTCCTCGGTGCCCTCCGCCTCGTAGCGGTCGCGCCAGCCGGCTGGGGCGTTCCCCTGGATCTGGTCACGCAGCTTGAGGATTCCGTGCATCAGCGCCTCGGGGCGAGGCGGACAACCGGGCACGTGCACGGCGATCGGCATGAACTTGTCCGACGGCACGAGCGCGTAGTTGTTGAACACGCCCATCGAGGTGCAGCACGCGCCCATCGAGATCGCCCACTTGGGCTCGAGCATCTGGTCCCAGATCCGCCTGATCACCGGCGCCATCTTGATCGAGACGCGACCGGACAGGATGATGAGGTCGGCCTGCCGCGGCGAGGCGCGGAACGCCTCGAAGCCGAACCGGGCGATGTCGACCCGGGCCGCGACGATGTGGATCTGCTCCATCGCGCAACAGGCGAGCCCGAACGTGAGCGGGTAGAGCGAGTTGCCCTGGGCCCACCCGACGGCGCGCTCGACGGTGGTCGTCAGCACACGCTCGGTGACGTAGCGCTCGAGGTCCTTGTCCTCCATGTCCCCGCGCAGCAGGTCGGGAGCTGTGTGCCGGCGCACGCGAAGATCATCGACATCGCCCAACTTCTGGCGCTTCACTTCCATTCGAGCGCTCCCCTCCGCCACACGTAGACGAACGCGATCATCAGCAGCACCACGAACGTCACGGTCTCGAACATCGCGAACTTCCCGAACGCGCGCAGCTGGACCGCGATTGGATACAGGAAGATCACCTCGATATCGAACAGGATGAACAGCATCGCCACGAGGTAGAAGCTGATCCCAAAGCGGAACCCCCGCTGGACCTCGGACGGAAGACCGCACTCATACGGCTCTTCCTTGGAGCGATTCGGAACCCGGCGGCCGACGATCAGGTTGAGCGTCCCGAACAGTACGCCAATCAGCCCTCCCAGGATCAGGAAGACGATCGCGGGCAGGTAATCGCGCAGCACGGCAAACCGTTATATCACCGCGTGGGGGTAGCTTGTAACACTGTGTTACTTAGTGCGTCCCGCCACAAGTCCCGCGAGTGCGTTCCCTGGCCCTCGGCACGCACCCCTTCGGCGCGCCGGCAGCCGCACGGAATGGTTGGTATCCGGAGATGAAGCAGGTTCACCTCGTCGCCGCGATCATCGTCATCGCGCTGTCCGGCGTCGCGGGTCTGTGGGGGGCGTGGTGCTGGTGGCGGCTGCGATCGAGCAAGTGGTTCTGGCGCCTGCTGCGGACCTCGCAGGCGCTGATCGTCGTGCAGATGGCGATCGGTGGCGTCCTCGTCCTGACGGGGCACAAGCCCCCGCATCTCCACCTGATCTATGGGGTGCTGCCGATCCTCGTCTCGTTCATCGCCGAGCAGCTGCGCGTTTCCACGGCGCAGATGATCCTCGACGCGCGTGGGCTCGAGTCGGCCCAGGCGGTGGGGGGCCTGCCCGAGGACGAGCAGCGGGCCGTCGTGGTCTCGATCGTGCGGCGCGAGATCGGGGTGATGACACTGGCGGCGCTCGTGAACTTCGTCTTGCTGTCTCGGGCGGCCATGACGGGGTGAGCGGCTCAGCGTTCGACCCTGAGGCGGACGTCGTGGTACTGCCCGGCGTACCACAGCAACGGGTCCCCGTCGCCGAGGCCCATCGCCACGACCTCCCCGATCGCGATCGTGTGATCGCCGCCGGCGATCAGCTCGCGCAGCTCGCACGCGACCCACGAGAGAGCGCCGTCGACGATCGGGACGCCGGCGCGAATCGCGTGCGGCATCCCGTCGAGCTTCTCTGACTCCGGGATCTTCGAGGCGAACACTCGCGCCACCTCTTCCTGGTGGGCGGCCAGGACGTTGACGCCGAATCGCTCGGACTCCTTGACGATCGGGAGCGTCCGGGCGTTGTTCTCGAAGCACACCAGCGCGAGCAGCGGCTCGAGCGAGAGCGAGCACACGGCGTTCGCCGTCATCCCGCCCGATGCTGTGGACGAAGCGCTCGTGACCACGGCGACGCCGGTGGCGAATCGCCCGAACACCTCGCGGAACAGCTCGGGATCGGGCTCGAACTGGGACGCCATTGACCGTCGTTATACCGTGGCGCCCGTCTCTGCGTTGAGGGTGCCGTGGCGGAGCCCGGCGGGGAACCCGTGGGTCAGGGGCCCCGGCGCCGGCCCCTCTGGTTGCCGCCGTGAGGACGATCGCGTCTGGGGGTGCGCTGAAGCGAACGTCGTGCCGGCGCCGGGATCGGGCAAGGACTTCGCCGCTCGGCGCTTGGGTCCTGCCTGCGAGAGTCGCCACTCGGCGCGTGGGTCCTGCCTGCGAGAGTCGCCACTCGGCGCGTGGGTCCTGCCAGTGAGAGGCCCCGGGATTGCCGCCGGCCGAGTCTCGTCGGCCGGTCCTTCCGTATGATCCTGCCCCGAATGAGCCGACCCGCCAAGGTCCTTCTCTTGGGTGCGTTGTTTGGGGTAGCGGCCCTGGCAAGCGCGTGCGGGACCCAGAGAATCAGCGTCCCGAAGTCTGATCCCGCGCTGTACCAGGGTGCGGTCCTGTTCAACCAGCGCTGCTCGGGCTGCCACACCCTTTCCTTTGCCGCCACTCACGGCTCGGGCGTCAACGTGCGCACGAACCAGATCAACACCGGCCCCAACTTCGACATCCGTTGCGAGCGCCCGGTGGCGCGCGTGCTGTACGCGATCGAAAACGGCGGCTTCTCGGGGCAGATCATGCCCCAGAACATCGTCGTCGGCCAGCAGGCGATCAACGTGGCCAGGTTCGTCGCCACGTACTCCGGGCGCAAGGCACCCAAGATTCCGGGCGTCGTCCCCTGCGAGCAGGTACCCATCGGGACGATCGAGGAGGCGCTCGCGCCGACCACCACCCCGTCCCCGGGGCCCTCAGCCGGCACGGTGACGGGTACGAAGACGACGCCGGCGCCGGGGTCGACCACCACCACCGCCCCTGCCGCAACCTCCAGCACCGGCCCGGCCGTAAAGATCTCATCCAAGGCCGTCCCCGGTCTCGGGACGATCCTCGTCAATAGCGCCGGACGCACGCTGTACGTGTTCGCGCCCGACAATGCCACGAAGGTGACCTGCACGGGCGGCTGCGCGGCGATATGGCCTCCGTTGTTCGTGCCCGCCGGCGGGCACGCCGAGGGGACCGGAGGGGTGAAGGCAGCTCTGCTCGGCTCCTACCCCGATCCCTCCGGCGGCAGCGTCGTCACCTACCACGGTTGGCCTCTCTACACCTACGTCGCCGACACGACGCCCGGCAGCACGTCCGGGCAGGGCGTCAATCTGAACGGAGGCTATTGGTGGACGATCACCACCTCCGGGACGCCCGTCAAGAAGAAGTCCTAATCGCCGCCCACCGTCCACCAGTCAGGAGGGGCGCGTCCTCGACATCCAGCTGATCCGCCGCGAGCCTGACGCTGTGCGGGCGGCGCTGGCACGGCGCGGGCCGGACGCCGCGGCCGGCGTGGACCGCGTGCTCGAGCTCGATCAACGGTGGCGCGAGATCCGCACCGCGCTCGAAGAGCTCCAGGCCGAGCAGAACCGCGCCAGTCGGGGCCGGCGTGGGCCTCCCACCCCGGAGGAGCGTGAGCAACTCGCTCAGCTCGCGGCTCGCGGCCGGGAGCTGAGCGATTCCGAGACCGCGGTCCGCGTGGAGCGCGACAGCGCTTTGGCGTCGCTGCCGAACCTGCCCGCGGCCGACGCGCCCGATGAGGACACCGAGCTCCGGCAGGTCGGGGAGGCGGGCGCCACCGGTCGCGACCACCTCGAGCTGGCCGGGTCTCGCATCGACATGGAGCGCGGCGCGCGACTGTCCGGGTCGCGCTTCGCCTATCTGCGCGGAGACCTCGTGATGCTCGAGTTCGCGCTCGTCCGGTACGCGCTCGAAAAGCTACGCGGGCTGGGCTTTGAGCCGGTCGTGCCACCGGTGCTCGTCCGCGAGCGCGCCCTGTACGGCACGGGGTTCCTGCCCGACACCGAGCAGCAGATCTACCACCTGCCCGAGGACGACCTGTACCTCGTCGGCACCTCGGAGGTGGCGCTCGCCTCCCTCCACGACGACGAGATCCTGGCCGAGGCCGACCTGCCGGCGCGCTACGCCGGATTCTCGACGTGCTTTCGCCGCGAGGCGGGCGCCGCCGGCAAGGACACCCGCGGCATCTTCCGAGTGCACCAGTTCGACAAGGTCGAGATGTTCTCGTTCGTGCGCCCGTCGGAGGGTGCTGAGGAGCACGAGCGGCTGCTGGCGATCGAGGAGTCGATCCTCACCGAGCTGGGAATCCCGTATCGGGTCGTGGCGATCGCGGTCGACGACCTGGGCGCCTCGGCGGCCAAGAAGTACGACTGCGAGGCCTGGCTGCCAGGCCAGGGCCGCTACCGCGAGCTGACCTCGACCTCGAACACCACCGACTACCAGGCGCGCCGGCTCGGGATCCGCTTCCGCCCCGCCGAGGGCCGCCCCGAGTTCGTGCATACGTTGAACGGGACCGCGGTGGCGGTCGGGCGGACGATCATCGCGCTGCTCGAGAACGGGCAGCGGGACGACGGTTCGGTGGCGCTGCCCGACGCGCTCGTCGGGTACGGCGCGCCGGCCGTCCTACCTCCGGCAGTCTGAGCGTCGCGCGGCGCGGCGGTCTGACCGTCGCGCGGCCTGTCCGGCCGGGTTCAGCCGAGCGCCTCCGGTCGGGTTCATCCGAGCGCCCCCCGGTCGGTTTCTCCGAGCCACCCCCCGGTCGGGTTCATCCGAGCGCCCCCTGACGGTTTCTCCGAGTGACCCCCCCGGCCGGGTTCATCCCGAGTGACCGGACAGGGGCAATTTCCGCCATTACGACACGCGCGTCGGTCCGATGACGGATTTTGCCCCGCAAAGAGGCATCTTCCGTCGCTGGCGGAAACGATCGGCCGGAGTGGCGGAAATTGCCCCCTCGGGGGGGCGCCGGTCTGGAAGTCGAGGGATCGCGTTCAGCCAACCGCGCGAACCTAGCTAGAGACGCGCCCGAAGCGGTCTTCAGCGGACGACGCGCAGCGGGCGGGCCTGATGGTCCTCGAGGACCACAAGCGCCGCACGGGGCGGGCCGCACGAGGCGACGCGCGCGCGGAGCCGGACACCGAAGGTGTTCCAGGGGCGGACGAACGCGCTCTCCGGCTCATCGGCGCCGGCAGCGGCCTCGGCCAGCGCGGCGGCGAAACGGGCGGGCCGTCCGGCCTCCGCGTCCGCCGGCATGAGCAGCTGGACGACCGGGCGGTTGACGGCGCTGTCCTCGGTCACGCCGAGCAGCGTTTCCGCGCGGCGCGACATGGCCTGGACGAGCAGTGAGCTATCGATGACCAGGAAGGCGTCGCGGTGGCTGGGGATCATGTCCAGCCTGGTCTCCAGCATGACCCCGAGGCCGCATGAACGGCACACCCGCGCCATCGGCGCCGGCGGCTCGTCGCCGCGCGACGGCGCAGCGCAGTGGCCGCAGAACCACGCGAACTCGACCGGATCGGCAACTGCCGATTGGACGAGTCTTAAAGCTGGACGTGAATCGCTTATTCCCCTCATTGCCCCTGTACGGATGCTAGCTCCTAGCCAGACGGAACGGAAGCTGGCACTGAAGAATTGTGCAAGTTGTAGATGGCCTCGGCCGCCGTTAGGCCAGGCATGACGTTCAAACGTCCCGCTGGACGAATAGCCGGTCCCATAGCCGGTCCCTCGGCGTGGGTCGCGCGGTCCGGCTCCGGCTTGGCCGGCCTCCGGTCGTCTCCAGTAAGTTGCGTCGTACCCACTTAGATCTGCCCCCACGGAACACTGTGTCCCGACCGTTACCCACGTTGAGCTGAGAACGCTCACATAATTGCTCGTGATCCCCCAGCTGGGGGGTGCAAAGCTCGCTCAGAGCGTAAAAAAGCCGCTTCGGAACCGCGCAGAATCCCGCTCCGTGCGGAAAAAGCCTCGGAGATCCAGCGGACCAAGGCCGAACCAAAATTCACGGCCGGACAGCGGAGAGGGGGGGATTCGAACCCCCGAACGAGGTTAACCCCCGTTACGCGATTTCCAGTCGCGCCCGTTCAACCGCTCCGGCACCTCTCCGTTGGACGCTCCGTTCGGCGCGCCAAGGGTAGCGCGC
>DATBYI010000050.1:0-2321 GCA_036513815.1 Solirubrobacteraceae bacterium | reverse complement strand
TGGGCGCGGTCGCGGTGGTTCTTGGCCCGGTGGTCGCGATGGTCATCGGGCATACATTCGCCGCGAGCCTGGCGGCCTACGCCGAGCTCAAGCGTCGTTCTACCACGCGGGAACTGCTCAGGATCGTCAGATACGAATCGCAGTTCTTGCTCGTGTGCGTGCCGCAAATCGTCCTTCTCCTCGTGCTGAAGCTGGTCGGGGTGAGCCTGAACGATTCGGTGCGTGTGGTGATCTGGACGAGCGCGGCCTCGCTCGGGTTTTGGGGTGGCATCGCGGCGCGGCGCGCCGGCCTTGGCGGCCGGGGGATCGCGCTTGGCGTGATGGTGGGGTTCGCGGCGGGCGGCGCGGTCCTGCTGGTGCAGGTGTTCCTCCAACCTGGCACGGCAGTCTCCAACGGTGTTGCCGCGATCCAGCTCGCGTAAGACCGGTCGGATCATGTTCTGGCTGGACTGGATGGTTGGCGGGGTGTCCCTGATGTGCGCCGCTTTCATCCCATTTGGGGGACGAGCGACGGATGGCCGGGGTGGAGACTGACGCCGCGAAAGCCGCCGAACCCTAGGAGTAAGTGTGTTTGACAGGCCACAGCGCAAGCACCATTCGGTTGGGATGGGGAGTATCACCGAGACGGCGACAGCGGCGCCGGCGCAGAGCTCTCTGCGTCCGAATACCAAGGCGGCGACGTCTCGCTCTACTACGACGCAGAACAGGTCGGAGAAGGACGGGTGGACGCCACCCAACCATTCATTTTCTCCGCCGACGAGACCACCGACCTGGGTTCCGACGCCGGAACGCCGGTGTCGGCCGACGCGCCAACCGGAAGATTCACCGGAACGATCAACTGGGTTCAGCTCGACCTTGGCGACGACGCTCACGACCATCTCGTCGACCCCGAGCAGGCGATGAGCGTTGCGATGTCGCTGCAGTAGGTCGACTCAACCGAACACGCGCGCCCGGATATCGCCGCCCGTGGCGGTGGGCTCATGAGGCGCCGCACAATTCTGATCGCCGTCGGCGTTGGGATCGTTCTCGCCGTCGTGGTCCTGCTCCAGATCGCGGGTGGCGACGACGGTCTCGGTCTCGTCCGCGCTAACGCAGGCTCGTCGTATCTCGGCGTCGCGCTGCTCGTGTTCCTCGACGCGATCTGCCCCGTGTTTCCGGGCGAGACAACTTTGAATGCGGCCTCCACGCTCGCCGCCCAGGGCGACCTCGACCTGTGGTTGGTGACCCTGGCCGGAGCCGTAGGCGCGATCGCCGGCGACTCTGCTCTTTATTGGGCCGCACGTCTGTTCTCGAAGCGCCTGCAAAAGCAGGTTGAGCACGCCAAGCAGAACCATAAGGTTGCTTCCGCTCTGGCGTTCCTAGGGGATAGCGCACCGTTGCTCTTGACCGCCGGACGATTCGTGCCTGGCGTGCGCTTCGTCGTCAACGCGACCTTCGGGATTGAGAAGTTCCCCTACCCACGGTTCCTCCTCTGGTCCGCGATCGGGGGTGCGCTCTGGAGCGTCTACACCTGCGTGCTTGCCTACGCGGTCGGAACCGCGCTGGCGAACTTCCCGCTGGCGTCCGTGGCCATCTCGGGGACGATCACGACCGTGCTCATGGGCGTGATCTTCTGGCGGATGAGGCGGGCGCGACGCGCGTCCAGGGCAGAGCGACGCGCGAATGTACCGAGCGCCGCTTCGGGCGCGTCGATTGTCCACGGATCACGGGACGGCGGCTCAACCGAGCACGCGCGTGATCCGCATACCTGAGCGGGGGAACTGGGCCCCGGGAGCCTGGTCGAGAAACCGCCCGTATAGGACGTTTTCTCGACCAGCCTCCCATGAATTGCGCTCAGCGCCGCGTTGCGCGACTGGAGGGGGTCCACCGGTCGAGTGGGCTCTCGTGATTTCGGTCCCAGTGTCCATATGCGGGACTTGCTTCGGCTGGCACGGTATCGAGACTGTGATCCTGGCGGGGAACTACACGTCGAAGGCTGCGAGGGCGATCGTGCCGGGCGCAGGCGAAGCGATCCTGCTGACCGGCGCAACCGGCTTCGTTGGCATGGCCGTGCTGGCCCGGCTGCTCGAGCGCACCGACCGCGACGTTCTGGTGTTAGTCCGATCCGCCTCCCAGTCGCAGGCCGATGCGAGGCTAAACGCAGTGCTCGGCTCCGTGTTCGACGCTCCCGAGCGGCATGAGGGGCGGGTCAGGGCCGTCTGCGGCGACCTGACTGCACCCGGTCTCGGTCTCGGGGCCGACCGCGAGTGGATCGCCGAGGAGGTCCGCGACATCGTCCACGGCGCGGCGTCGGTCGCGTTTGATCTGTCGCTGGCTGAGTC
>DATBYI010000049.1:0-2482 GCA_036513815.1 Solirubrobacteraceae bacterium | reverse complement strand
GTCCATAGCCCACCATCACGCGGCGCAGAGCGGCGTAATCGCGCCGGTGGCGGTGGTACACGATCGCAGTCGGCTGGTAGACGATGGTGCCACCTGCCAGCAGGAGCGTACTGAACGCCGCCGTGTCCTCGCCCGCCAATGTTGGTGTGCCGGCGCCCAGCGCGCAGTCGAAACCGCCGATCCGCTCGAGCGCCTCGCGCCGAAACGCCATGTTGGCGCCGGCGCCGTAGGGTGGCAGCGGATACAGGGGGCTCTGCTCGCGCGCGGTCGCCGGCGAGAACACGGCGCGGGCAAACCCGCGCCCCCTGCTCACGCCGCTGTATTGCTCGAACCACGACTGACACTGGGTCTCGAGCTCGACGGGAATGACAATGCCGGTTACCGCATCGGCCGCGGGAACCTCGACGAACCCGCGCGCCAGCTCCGCAGCCCACCAACAGTCGCACACCTCGTCGTCGTCGGCCCACGCGATGACCTCGGTGTCGGAGGCCTCGATGGCACGGTTTCGGGCCCAAGAGAGTCCAGGACGGGGCTCGGTCACGTATTCGACGTCGCGCCCAAACGTGGAGACGACGCGTTGGCTACGGGCATCCGAGGGGGCGTTATCGACCACCAGGATTCGCAGACGCTCGTACCGCTGCCGGGCGAGGCTGTCGAGCAGCTTCACCAGCTCTTCGGGCCGGTCGCGGGTACAGACCGCCACCGTGATCTCGGGACCCTCGCGGAGCACGTGCTCGCGGCTCTGCAGAAAGCGGGGGGTGCGCGGCGGCCGGAGCCCGCGCGTCGGCAGTCGCCCGGTCCAGCGCAGGCCGGAATCCTCGACCCGGTCTCGGACCCCGGGTCCGAGCTCATCGACGATGGCGCTCGCCAGCTCCTCCGGCTCGAAGCCACGTGCTGGAAGCGCGCGGCTCAGTAGCCCGATCGGCTCGCTGAAGACGCGCACGAGCACGAACGCCAGGCTCCCCTCTGCGGGCGCCGCGATCGCCGGTACGCCGCTGGAGATCTCGCACTCGACGACAACGCCGGCCGGTAAGGCGATGCCGTCAGCGCCCACTACCGGCCCGCGCGACATCAGATCCATCCCATCTCCGTCGCTCGGAGCACCGCGTGGGTGCGGTCGTCGACGCCGAGCTTGTCATACGTGCTCTGCAAATGGCTTCGCGCGGTGCTGCTCGATATTCCGAGCTCGAGCGCGATCGTCTTGTAGGCCTTGCCTTCAGCGAAGATGCGAAGCACTTCGGTCTGACGAGCTGACAGCGGCGAAGGCTCGGCTGTACGCCTCTGGCTCCCGCCCGAGTGAGGGAGGTCGAACAGCACGTCCCTGAGTCCGTTGACCGAGAGCCCGCATAGGTGACACAAGCGGAGCATCTTGCCCCGGTCGACGGTCTCCCCTTGACCATGGTGGGCGACCATGTCCGCGAGGCTCACTTGGGTAGCGACCTCATTCCCGTCTTCTGAGCAGTGATGCCCAGCGACGGTGTCCGCAAGCTGTTCAGGCAACCCCCATCGGCCCAGCAGCAGCCCGCCCAGATTCGCGTGATCCATCCTGAACGCACGCCGTTCCTCGCGAATCCGCTGCTCGGGGTTGCTGGTCCGAGCGTTGATCAGTTCGGTGTAATCGGGATGGGCGCGCTCTAGCACCAGCTTGCCGACGTCATGTAGAAGCGCCGCGACCAGGACGTCGTCGCGCTGCGCCAGGCCAAGCTCCCGTGCGACCCGGTCCGCGGCCCGCATCACGCCCTGTGCATGGACACGGCTCCGGTGCAGGAGGACTTCCAGCCGGGAGGTACGCCATGGGAACTCGGCGCGGGGCACTGCTTTGATCGCCCGCTCGATTTCCTCCGGACTCAAGGCGGCGATGGCGTCCGGCACGTTTGCGATGGGGCGCCGCGCTCCGACAGTCTGAGCTCGGCGCAGGACCGCGACGGTCAGGCCGGTGTCGCTCTCGATAGCCGCCACGAGCTCGCCTGCCGAGCCGCCAGTAGTCGAGATCGCGGCCAGCACCCGCTCGAGCGCCGGCGCGAACGCCGGCACGAGGTCAAACTCCGCGATCACGCCGGCCAGCTCGTCCCAGCTGCCCGCCACCGGCTGGCGTCGATCGCTTGCTGATGAGATGGCCATCAAGGTCAGCCGAACTCGAGCGGCTGCGGCCGGCCGAGGTAGAAACCCTGGGCAAAGTCGACGCCGTAATCGCGCAAGAGGCCCAGTGTCTCGCTGTCTTCGACGCCCTCGGCGATCGTCTGCTGGCCGAACTCGCGGGCGATGTTGACGATCGCCTTGATCAGGTGCTGGCTTGCTGCGCTCCATGCCAAGTCGCGGACGAACCCAGTATCGATCTTCAGGTACTTGAACGGGAGCCTTTGTAGGTAGGTAAAGCTCCCGTAGCCGGTACCGAAGTCGTCGAGGGCTACGGCGCAGCCGATGTCCGCGATTGCCCGAGTGAAGGCTCCCCCTGCCTCGATATCTCCCACCAGCGCAGTCT
>DATBYI010000048.1:0-2380 GCA_036513815.1 Solirubrobacteraceae bacterium | reverse complement strand
TCCCACTGCGGCGCCGCTCCACCTTGGTTCGGCCGGGCACGGCATCCTCGAGCTTGGCGGCCAGGCTCTCCACGAACGCGTTCAGGTCGCTTGAATCCGCCCGTAGCGAGGCGGCCAGCAGCTCGAGGTCGACTGAGGGGCCGTCGGATGACACAGGCCTCAGGCTACTCGACGTGTTTCGCGCCGTCACTCATGGAAAGCCTCCCGATATGACTACTCAGACCACATCGGTCCCCTACATGGACCTGAACGACGGAAATCACATGCCCCAGCTGGGCTTCGGCGTCTTCCAGGTGCCGCTCGAGGAGACCACCGAGGCGGTCGCTCACGCCCTGCGGGCGGGCTACCGCTCGATCGACACCGCGGCTGCCTACGGGAACGAGGAGGGCGTGCGCGACGCCCTCCAGGCCAGCGGCCTGGACCGCGGCGAGGTGTTCATCACCACCAAGCTCTTCAACACCGAGCATGGCCGCGACCGGGCGCGTCGGGCGTTCGAGGCGAGTCTCTCGAAGCTCGGAGGTGACTACATCGACCTGTACCTGATCCACTGGCCCGTCCCGAGTCGCGGGTTGTATGAGGAGACGTGGGAGACGCTGTGCGCGCTGCGCGACGAAGGCCGCGTGCGGTCGATCGGCGTCTCGAACTTCCACATCGACCACCTCGAGCGGATCATCGACGCCACCGGCGTGGTGCCGTCGGTCAACCAGATCGAGTTGCACCCGCGACTGCAACAGCCGGAGCTGCGGCGCTTCCATGCCGACCGCGGCATCGCCACCGAGGCGTGGAGCCCGCTCGGGCAGGGTGAGCTGATCGACGACCCAGACATCGAGGCGATCGCCGCCGAGCACGACCGCACGTCGGCCCAGGTCATCCTCCGCTGGCACGTCCAGCTCGGCAACGTCGTCATCCCGAAGTCGGTGACTCCGTCGCGGATCAGGGAGAATTTCCGCGTGTTCGACTTCGAGCTGGGAGATGAAGAGATGCGACGACTGTCGGAGCTCGACCGTGGCGAGCGAATGGGTCCCGACCCCGACACCTTCGTGAAGCCGTAGACGCCATGCGCAACGCACTCAGAATCGCCGTTGCCGTTGCATGCCTCGCGGCTGTCCCGTCGGTGGCCCTCGCGGCCAGCGGCAGCACCTCGGGGAAGCCGTTCGCGATCAACTGCAACAACCTGCAGTTCAAGCCCAAGCGGATCGTGATCGCGTGCGGCGACGCCGGCATCTGGCTGGGCAAGCTGAAGTGGTCGAGCTGGAACGGGTCGAGCGCCAAGGGCAGCGGCACCTACAACCAGAACGACTGCACGCCCGACTGCGCCTCCGGCAAGATCAAGAGCTATCCGGTGAAGGTGACGCTGTCGAAGGTCAAGACGTGCCCGGGTCAGACGCAACCTGCCTTCAAACAGGCGGCCCTCACCTACACGGGCACGCGACCCCAGGGTGCGCCGGCGAAGGAGACGTTCCGCTGCCCGGTTCTCCCCGGCGAGTACTAAGGGCTTATCCTCCGGCGCCAGGCGCCGCCGTCAGGCGCCGCCGACCCATTTTTCGAACGCCCCCAAGTTCTACAAAGGAGTCGAGCGTTGCCGGAGGTCGAGGCCCACATCACGGGCACCGTTTGGAAGATCGAGGTCGAGGTCGGCGACAACGTCGAGGAGGGCGACACGGTCGTGATCCTCGAGTCGATGAAGATGGAGATGCCGGTCGAGGCCGAGGACCCCGGCGTGGTGACGCAGATTCTGGTCCAGGAGGGGCAGTCCGTCTCCGAGGGGGACGCCCTCGTTGTCCTCGAGTAACCCTCCCGGCGATCGCGAGCCGGGATCCGGCGGGCGGCTCCTGGTCGACGAGCCCGCGCCGGACGTTCTACGACTGACGATCTCGAACCCGGACAAGCGCGGCGCGCTCGACCACGCGATCCTCGACGCGTTCACCTCGACCCTCGCCGACCTCGACGCCCGGTGCCTGATCGTCACCGGCGAGAAGACGACCTTCTCCGCGGGCTATGACCTCGGTGACCTGCGCGGTGGCGGACGGTTCGCCGACGAGGCCGACCGCCTGGTCGCGAACCCCTTCGCTGCGGCGTTGGATGCGCTGGAGGCGTACCCGTACCCCACCCTTGCGGCGCTCAACGGCCACGCCATCGGGGGCGGGCTCGAGCTCGCACTCGCCTGCGACCTGCGCATCGCCGCGGGCACGATCGCGTTGGGCATGCCACCGGCCAAGCTTGGTCTGATCTACTCGCATACGGGGATTCGCAAGTTCATCGACACGATCGGGGCGCCTCGCACCCGCGAGCTGTTCCTCGTCGGCCGCCGCATCGACGCGCGCACCGCCCGCGAATGGGGACTCGTCAACGCGCTCGCCGAGGATGGCCGTCTGGCCGA
>DATBYI010000047.1:0-5725 GCA_036513815.1 Solirubrobacteraceae bacterium | reverse complement strand
GTCCAGGAACAACGCCACTAGGCGGACGTCGTAGAGGCTCCGGCGACAGAACGCCGCAAAGCGCTCGCGGAGCTCCTCGCACATCCGCGACGCGGTCGACTTCGACAGCTTCCCGAGCCCGGCCTGCTCGCACAACGACTCGACATCGCGCATCGACAGGCCACGGACGAACGCGCCGATCACCAACGCTTTGAGCGGTTCGGTTCGTAACAGCTTCGGCGTGCGGGGGAACAGCTTGGACGCGAACGTCTCGGCCGCCTCCCGAACCTGCGGGATCTCTACCGACAGCTCGCCCTCGGCGGTCTGCACTCTGCGCGGGCGAAACCCGTTCCGCAGCCCGCTCTCGTTCGGGCCGCTCTCGTAGTTGCGCAGCCCCCGCTGCTGTTCGGGCCGGCGCTCGTAGCGAGCCCGGCCCAGCCAGGCGTCGAACTCGTCCTCCACAGCCCGCTGGATGATCAAGCGGGCACCCAGCTTCGCTAACTCAGACAGCGACTCACGCGGGTTATCGCCGACCCCCACGGCCAGCAACTCGTCGATCTGAGCCTCGATCTCCGCCGACGGCGGTACGGTACGTCTCACGGCGTAGGCCTCCTTCATCGTCTGCCAGGACATGAGGGAACCTACGCCGTCGCCTCGACGGCACCGCCCCTATTTACAGCAGTTCTGAGACGCGACCGCGGCTGACGACGTGCCCGCTTCGGACGATTTCCAGCAGTCTCCGGCCAGTCGGCCGTGGCTGGCGCGACGTTTGTGGACGTCGTCCGTTGGAGGAGGCAGCTCAAGACCGGCGCACACTTCTGCTCCGGCCAGATCGTTAGCAGCGAGCTTGCAAGCACGGCGCGCTGGCGCCTGCTCGGTTTCCGCGCATAGGAGGGAACTAGGCGTCACGGTTGAGATGCTCGTCGGTTTCGTAGAGCAGGTCTCGGTTGACCTCGGTGCTTCGCCGTACGTCGCGACCCGTCGGACGCAGTCGCTTCACGCCTAAACCGGCAGCGACGCTGGGGCGGCGAGGCTGCTGCTCTCGTGCTTGCTGCTCAGGAGTTCGAGGCTAACGGCGGAGGTGGACCGTCATGTTGGCCCCATCGGGTGCTGCATCGCCGGGACGGACGGGCAGCCGTGGCCGTGTTGATCGGCGTGGCTGGTGGCGACCCTAGCGCCACCTAGGACACCGGCGACTGCTCCGATTCGTCCAACGCGACAATCCCGGCCCCAACGAGCTGAGCGCCCGCAATCCCCCCCGGACCAGCCGCGCTCGGTCGCCGGCAGCTTGTCGCTGTTTCTGGGCGATTGCGCAACTACGGGCGCCACGCCGGCGAGCTGCGGCGCGCGGCTGCTTGTACCACTCGTGCTTGCAGCCAAACGAATTCCAGGGAGCGAGTCGTCGTCCTTTTTGCGAACGATCTTCCCACGAACGGGCTCTTCACGGGTAGGTTGTGTTCGAATTGACTACGGAAGCGGTACCCGCAAACCGATTGGGAGCGACGGCCCGGACGGACCGTTGGTGGCTGGCGCCGGTTCTGACCGGGGCTGGGCTGACCGCGTTTGGGATCTATTCGTTCGTCGTTGCAGTGATGGGGTCCGACTATCTCTACACGCGGGGCGGCGCGCGATACCTCTCCCCGTTTTACTCCCCGGATCTCAAGAGCTGGGGACTGCATATCCCGTTCACGTATGCGTTCTTCGTGATCTGGGTGCCGTTGGGCTTCCGTCTCACTTGTTACTACTACCGCAAGGCGTATTACCGCGCGTTCTTCCTCGCCCCGCCGGCGTGCGCGGTCGCTGGTCTGAACCGCGGCCGCTACCGCGGTGAGACCAAGTTCCCGTTCGTCCTCATGAACGCTCACCGGTTCTTCCTGTATATCGCGACGATCGTACTCGGCTTCCTTTGGTACGACGCGGTGCGGGCGTTCTTTTTCCGAGGCTCTGACGGCTCGCTGCACTTCGGCGTGGGCCTTGGCTCGTTGATCATGCTTGTCAACGTCGTGCTGCTCTCGCTGTTTACGTTCGGGTGCAACTCGCTCCGCCATCTGGTTGGCGGCAAGCTCGACTGCTTCAGCTGCTCCACGTCCGCGCGAACTCGGCACACGATCTGGCGTGGCGTCAGTGTCCTGAATGGTCGGCATATGCAGTGGGCTTGGATCAGCCTCGGCGGCGTGGGGCTGACCGACCTGTACATCCGGCTCGCTTCGGCGGGTGTGTTCAACGACCCGAGGATCTTCTGAGTGGAGGTCCAGCGGCACGAGTACGACGTGCTCGTAATCGGCGCGGGGGGAGCGGGCCTTCGGGCGGCGATCGCGTCCGCCGAGCAGGGTGCCCGGACGGCGGTGATCTGCAGGTCGCTGCTCGGCAAGGCGCACACAGTGATGGCCGAGGGCGGGGTCGCGGCTTCGTTCGGCAACGTCGACGCGGATGACAACTGGCGAGTTCATTTCCAGGACACCATGTTCGGCGGCAAGTACCTCAATAACTGGCGCATGGCCGAGCTGCATGCAAAGGAGGCTCCCGATCGCGTCCGCGAGCTCGAGGAATGGGGCGCGGTCTTCGACCGTACTCCGGACCGGAAGATGACGCAGCGGGCGTTCGGCGGCCACACGTACAGGCGCCTGGTCCATATCGGCGACCGCACGGGCTTGGAGCTGATCCGCACGCTCCAGGACAAGGCTGTGCACGAGGGGATGGACGTCTTCATGGAGTGCACGATTACGCGGCTGCTCAAGGATGGCGACCGCGTCTGTGGTGCCTTCGGATACCGGCGCGCGACGGGCGAGTTCCTGGCGTTCGCGGCGCCGTCGGTCGTGCTTGCCACGGGCGGCGCCGGCAGGTGCTGGCGGATCACCTCGAACTCGTGGGAATGCATGGGCGACGGATACGCGCTCGCGTACGAGGCGGGCGCAGAGCTCGTTGACATGGAGTTCGTCCAGTTCCACCCGACCGGCATGGTTTGGCCGCCTGGTGTTATCGGCCTGCTCGTGACCGAGGCGGTGCGGGGGGAGGGCGGCATCCTACGCAACGCCAGTGGTGAGCGGTTCATGGAGCGCTACGACCCCCAGCGAATGGAGCTCTCGACGCGCGATGTCGTGGCCCGCGCTATCTACACCGAGGTCAAGGAGGGCCGCGGCACGCCCCACGGCGGGGTGTTACTCGACGTCTCGCACCTACCTGCCGCGTTCGTCAGGGAGCAGCTGCCGAGCATGTACGACCAGTTCACGGAGCTCGCCGGCGTCGACATCACGCAAGCGCCGATGGAGGTAGGACCGACCTGCCACTACTTCATGGGCGGCGTTCGCGTCGACGCGGAGACCGGGAGAAGCACCGTTGCCGGGCTGTTCGCCACCGGCGAGTGCTCAGGTGGGATGAACGGCGCCAACCGGCTGGGCGGCAATTCGCTCTCTGACCTGCTCGTGTTCGGAAAGCGCGCGGGGGAGCGCGCGGCGCTGGACGCCGCCGCGGCGTCTGCGCCGAAGATCGACGAAGTTCAGGTTGCTCAGGCCGCCGGCGAGATGACGCGCTACCTGTCGGGACCGGGAGGCGAAGATCCGTATCGACTTCATGCCGAGCTGCAGTCCACTATGCAGGATGACGCCGGCATCTTTCGCGAGGAGGCGGGGCTGACCACGGTGCTGAATCAGCTCGACGAGTTCGATCGGCGTGTGTCCGAGGTCCTTGCCCCGTCGAGCACGACCGTCTACAACCCCGGCTGGCATCTCTGCCGCGACCTTCGGAATATGGTGATCGTGTCCCGGGCTGTGGCCAGTTCCGCGCTGCGGCGCCAGGAGAGCCGCGGCGCCCACAGCCGGCTCGACTTCCCGGCCTTCGACGACTACTGGAGCGAGCACAACATCGTCGTCCGAAAGGATGGCGAGGAGATGATTCTCGAGCCCAGGCCGGTCGTCAAGGCGGCGGAACTCGCGCCACTCGTAGAGGAGCGGAAGAAGACCGAGCGGGACGCTTCGACAGGACCGATCATGGACCACGTAGCATGACGTCTCTCGCCGCGGACTCGTTCCCTTGGAGAGGTCGATGAGCAAGCGCACGCTCCACATCTGGAGAGGCGACACCGCGGGCGGTGACCTCGTCGCCTACGAAATCGAGGCCGAGACCGGAATGGTCGTCCTCGACGCGGTGCTAGAGATCCAGCGCAGCCAGGCCAATGACCTGGCCGTCCGCTGGAACTGCAAGGCGGCCAAATGCGGCTCGTGCAGCGCGGAGATAAACGGGCGGCCGCGGCTGATGTGCAAGACGCGGCTGGATCACCTACCGGAGGAGGAGCCGCTCACGGTCGAGCCGCTGAGGGCTTTCCCGGTGATCCGTGACCTCGTCACCGACGTTTCCTGGAACTACGAGGTGAACAAGCGGATCCCGCCGTTTACGCCGAAGCCCGACACGGAGTGGGCGATCGGGCAGGAGGACGTCGACCGCGTCGCCGAGTTCCGGAAGTGCATCGAGTGCTTTCTCTGCCAGGACGTGTGCCACATCCTGCGCGACCACCGTCTGCAGTCGAGCTACTTCGGGCCGCGCTTTCTGGTCCGGGTAGCGAGCCTGGAGATGCATCCGCTTGACACGCTCGACCGGCTCGACCTCACTACGGACGAGGGCGGCCTCGGACTCTGCAACATCACCAAGTGCTGCACCGAGGTCTGCCCCGAGGGCATTCACATCACTGACAACGCGATCATCCCCCTGAAGGAGCGGGTCGTCGACCACCGCTACGACCCGTTCGTCAAGCTCATCCGCAGGATCGCCGGGCGCAAGCCGCCCTGACGCCGCCGGGCCCCGCGTACGGGGCCCAGCGGGTCATGGGACTGGCTATTGCGAGGCCCGCACGATCGCTCTCGACGGTCAGATCACACCGGCCTCGCCGACGTGCGGTACCGGGGCTGTCTGACTTTCTCGAGCGAGAGGCCGGTCGTCTTTGGGCCGCCCAGGGCGATCAGGCCGGCCAGCAGCCCAGTGGTTCCGATGATGGCGAACCCAATGAAGAAGGTGCTGCCGGTCACCAGTGCGGGTAGCAGCAGCGCGCCTACAGCCCCGCCGAGGTGGCCGCCTCCGTCAGCCAGGGCGAACCCGCGCGACCGAAGGCCAGTCGGGAAGTTCTCGGCGGTGAAGGTATAGGCCACCTGGAGGTAGGACCCCAGGGCCAGCGATGCCAGGAACGAGCCGACGGTCACGACAGCGCCGTTGGCCAAGGACCCGATCAGCAGCATCCCGACCAGCCAGACGACCGTGGCGCCGAAGAGCAGATACTTCCGCTCGATCTTGTCGGCCGTGAGGATCATGATCCCCGCGCCCACCGGGTACCCGATCGCTCCGACCGCGAGGTACAGGATCGAGCTGCCGATCCCCAGGCCGTTCGCGGAGAGCAGGGTCGCGGCGTCCCCCAGGAACCCATAGTTGCCGATGTACCACAGGAACCACATGGTGATCAGGGCCAGCACCGCGAGGCCATACCGTCCGTGCAGCAGCTCGCCCATGCTGCTGCTCGGAGGCTCGTCCTCGCCGGTCGGTGCTGTGCCGTCGGGCAGACCGGAGAGCGCCCCCGCCGACAGCGGTGCCGCGGACCGAAGTTCTTCCGGGTCGAAGCGCTGCTCCATCGAGCCGACCAGGTCCTCGGCCTCCTTGAGGCGGCCGTTCTGGATCAGCCATCGGGGTGATTCCGGCAGGCGCAACGCGAACACAACGCCAGCCAGCCCGATAAACGCGCCGATGGCGAACAGGAGCCGCCAGC
>DATBYI010000046.1:0-10911 GCA_036513815.1 Solirubrobacteraceae bacterium | reverse complement strand
ATGTCGCCGAGCTCACGCGGGCCGGCAGTGACGCCGTCGCCGTCGATCGCGAACGACAGCACGTCGGTTGGCTCGTCGAGGCTGCGGTGCTCGCGGTTGAGCTCGCGGATGCGGTCGGAGTCGACGAACTCGATCGCGACGTGGCCGTCCTCCACCCCGGCCGAGGCGATCGCCAGTGAGCAGAGCCGCTCGAGCTCGGTGGCGGTGGGCACGACGAGGCTGGCCGTCCCGCCGCCGCCCGGGGGGATCCGGTCGATCCCGATGACTTCGATCTCGAGCACGGCTTTTCGCGCGTCTAGCCCCGCGGCGTGGCCGCGCGCGGGCGCAGCTCAGGCGCCAGGCGCTGGGAGTGCTCGCCGTAGGCGGCGACGATCCGCCGCACGAGCTTGTGGCGGACGACGTCCTCCTCGCCGAAGCGCACGAAATCGATCCCCTCGACGTCCTTGAGGATGTCGGAGACGAGCACGAGACCCGAATCCTGGTCTCGGGGCAGGTCGATCTGGGTGATGTCTCCCGTGACGACCATCTTCGAATTGAAGCCGAGCCGTGTGAGGAACATCTTCATCTGCTCCGGGCTCGTGTTCTGGGCCTCGTCGAGGATGATGAAGCTGTCGTTGAGCGAACGGCCACGCATGAACGCGAGCGGCGCCACCTCGATCACGCCCCGCTCCAGGTGCGATGAGACGCGCTCCGGCTCAAGCATGTCGTGCAGCGCGTCGAACAGGGGCCGCAGGTAGGGGTCGACCTTCGCCATCAGGTCGCCGGGCAGGAATCCGAGCCGCTCGCCGGCCTCGACCGCTGGCCGGGTCAGGATGATCCGGTTGACCTCGCGCCGGCTCAGCGCCGCGGCGGCGAGCGCCACCGCGAGGAACGTCTTGCCGGTTCCGGCCGGGCCGATGCCGAAGGTGATCGTGTTGTTGCGGATCGAGTCGACGTAGCGCTTCTGGTTGACGGTCTTGGGCGCGACCTTTGTCGCTCGGTGGCGCCAGACCACATCCTCGAGGATCTTGCCGGGCGATTCGTGCTCGTCGAGCGCGCGCTTGACGGCCTCGATCGTGCCGGGCGCGATCTCGTGGCCCTGGCTGATCAGCTCCGATAGCTCGTGCACCACCGCGGCGGCGGCGTCGACGGCCTGAGGCTCGCCGTCGAGCGTGAGGACGTTGCCCCGCAGGAAAACGTCGCAGTCGAGATGTCCCTCCAGCGCTCGCAGCACAGCATCCTTGCTTCCCGCGAGCTCGGCCGCGATCGTGTTCTCGAGCTCTACCTGCCTACGCACCCACCTGATCCCGTCTACTACGCACTCAGGGCCTCGCGGACGCGCGCCGAGGCGCGCTTGCCGTCAGCGCGGCCGCCGGACTTGGCCATCACGACCTTCATCACCTGCCCCATGTCCTTGGGGTCGCTCGCGCCGGTCTCGGCGATCGCCGTCTGGACGATCGCGTCGAGCTCGGAGTCGTCGAGCTCGGCTGGCATGTACGTCTCGATGATCCGGGCCTCGGCCTCTTCCTGGTCGGCCAACTCAGGACGGCCGCCACCGCGGAACTGCTCGGCCGCCTCCAAGCGGCGCTTGCGCTCCCGGCGCAGCACGGCGAGCTCGTCGCTCGAGCCGTCCTTCTCGGCCTTCTGCAACTCGGACAGCACCAATCGCAGCGCGCCGACGCGGTCCTTCTCGCCCGCCTTCATCGCGCTGGTCATGTCGCCGCGAACCTGATCGATGACGCTCACACCTTCAGGATAGCCCCGCACCGGATGCCGTCCGCCTGGAGTTCGTCGCAGCGGACGTCGACGAGCGTCCCGCGCGCCGCCGCGCCCGCCGGCAGGTAGCAACGGGTGTAGTCGGCCGTGTAGCCCGAGCACTGGCTGTCGGCGACCTTGTCGACGAGAACGCGCTCATCGTGTCCCAGCTTGGCGGTCCGGTGATGGCGCGATCGGAGCTCGGAGCGGCCGCGTAGCGCCTGCGAGCGGCGCTTTTTCTCGTCCGGGGGGATCCGGTCGCCGAGTTGTTCGGCCCTCGTGCCGGGACGGGGTGAGTACGAGAACGTGTGCACCTTGGTGATGCCTGCGGCGTCGACGGCATCGAGCGTCCGTTGGAACGCGTCGTCGGTTTCGGTCGGGAAGCCGACGATCACGTCGGTCGTGACATTGACGTGCGGAACGGCCCGTCTCAGGACGGCGATCGCGTCCAGATACTCGCTCGCCGTGTAGTGGCGGCCCATGGCGCTGAGGACCTCGTCATCGCCGGACTGCATCGGGACGTGGAGGTGGGGACAGACCTTCGGCTCGGTCGCGAGGGCCTCGAGCAGCGAGTCCTTGACGTGGATCACCTCGACGCTGGACAGCCTGACCCGCTCGACGCCGGGCACCTGCGCCACCGCCATCATCAGCTCGCCGAGCTCGAGCCCCCGTTCCGGATCGCGGTAATCCCCGACGCTGATGCCGGTCAGGACCATCTCGGGCTGGCCCTGTTCGACGCGCCGGCGGGCCTCGTCGAGCACGGCGCCGGCCGGGCGCGAGCGCGCGCTGCCCCGGACCGTGGGGATGATGCAGTAGGCGCAGTGACAGTCGCACCCGTCCTGGACCTTCACGAAGCCACGGGTGCGGTCCGATTGGGCCGGCGCGCGGTTCGATCGGGCAGGCGGGCGGTCCGATTGGGCCGGCGCGCGGTCCGATTGGGCCAGCGGGCGGTCCGATTGGGCCGGCGCGCGGTTCGTGCCGGGCGACCGGCGGACCTGGACGCCGTGCTCGAGATCCGCGCACGCGCCCAGGCCCGCCGTCATCGCCCCGGCCACCTCCTCCGCCGTTCCCACAAACGCGCTCACGCGCTCGTCGAGCTCGGCGAACTGCGCCCCGTTCAGATTGACCGCGCATCCCGCCACCAACACTTGGTCGGCGGTCCTCAACGAGCGGCGGACAGCCTGACGGGACTTCGCCTCGGCCTCGCTCGTGATGCAGCAAGTGTTGATCACGTGCAGGTCGGCCTCGTCCTCGGCTACCTCGTTGTGACCCGCGGCGAGCAGCGCCCGCCGGGCCATCATCGCGTCAGCTTGTGAGACCTTGCACCCAAGGAACTTGACGGCGAACGACGCCACGGTGGCCGCACGTTAGCGCGACCACCGTGTGCGTCACCGTTCAGTTGAGTCGCACGCCCGCGGACGGCGGATTGTCGTACCGCTCGTGTGCTGCCTCGTGGTGCGGTGTCCTCGACACGGCGCGTGGAGAGAGGAGAGAAGGTTCACGCTGAAATCCGGTCCGAGGCTTTGGCCGCGGGACGAGCACATCGAGCAGCAGGCCACCGAGTGTCACGCCGATCGCGAGCGGGTTGGGCAACTGGGTTCACCTCCTTTGTTCCAAGTTCGGGCTCGCAACGTGAGATGAAGGATGCGCGAGCGGCGCCGCCGCGGCATGGGCCCCGTGTACAGGATCTGTGGCGGCGCGGTTATCCACGGTGGCGCGGGTCCGCGGTGGCCGGTGGCGCGGCGCGGTCATCCACGGTGGCGCGGGTCCGTGGCGTCCCGGGCGCCACCCCCCAGCGACGGTGCAATTTCCGCCATTGACGCCGCGCTGCTGGGCTGGTTCCGGCTAATGCCTCTGCCAGAGGCACTATCCGTCACCTGCCGGCGCGTCGCTCTGGAATGGCGGAATTTGCCCCGTCCCGTTTCCGGGCAGGGGGTCCGTCCGGGGGCGGGGCGGGTCACGCGGGTCGCTGGAGCAGTAGCGCCGCCCAGTCGCCGGACTCCCGGCGCGCGGACTCGACCAGGCCAACCCGCGAGAACGCGGCGGCCACCTCGTCGGCCTCGCCCACGAGCAGCCCGCTGGCGATCAAGCGCTCGGGCACATCTGAGGGAACCCCCGCCCCGGCCCCGGCGCCGGCGCCCGCCAGCCGCTCAGCCCACGCCAGCAGCAACGGCCGGAGCAGATTGGCCGCCACCGTCGGCGCGGACACGACCGGATCGACCCGCAGGTCATGTCGGCGCACCTCGATCTCGACGCCGTTCACGCGCGCGTTCTCATCAGCGGCATCCACGGCGACCGGATCGAAATCGACCGCCACCACGGGCGCCCAGCCCAGCCGGGCCGCCGCGATCGCCAGCACCCCCGACCCGCACCCGAGGTCCAGGAACGGACCGCCCGCCGGCAACGACAGCATCAGCTCGAGGCACAGCCGCGTGGTCGCGTGCGCGCCCGTCCCGAACGCCTGCCCCGGATCGATCACGAGCTCGACGTCGCCCCCGAGCGCCGGCTCCCATGGCGGACGCACGACGAGGCGGCCGTCGTCGAGCACCAGCGGGCGGTGAAACTCGCGCCAGCGCTCCTCCCAATCGTCCGCCACCTCGGAGGTCGAGATCTCGACCAATGCCGCACCCGCCACCGCCGTCACGTCGGGCAGCGCCGGCAGCTCGCCCGGCGCGCCGTACACGGCGTATTCGACGATCTCCCCGGAGCCGACCGACACCTCCTCCACCCCGCTGGGCACCAGATCCAACAACTCGGCCAGGACCAGCTCGGCCTGCTCGCGCCGGACGCGAACCGCCAATCGGATCACGAAGCGATCCTAGTGCCCGCCGAACGCGCGCCTGAGCTTCCCGAACACGCCCTCGTCGGTCCGGAGGTTGTGCTCGGTCATCGAGTCGGCGAGCTGCTCGTAGAGCTCGCGCTGCTCGCGGCTCAGGTGCCGCGGGGTGACGACGTTGACGACCACGCGCAGATCGCCGGTGTGGCGGCTGCGCAGTGCGGGCATGCCGGCGCCGCGCACGGTCACCGTCTCGTTGGCCTGCGTCCCCGCCGGGATCTCGACCTCGACCGAACCGTCCACGGTTGGCGCCTGCACCGTCGTCCCGATCGCCGCCAGCGGCGCCGATACGTCGACCGCGGTGACCAGATCGTCTCCGTCTCGCACGAACCGCGGGTCCTGGCGGACACGGATCAGGACGTACAGATCGCCCGGAGGGCCGCCGCGCTCGCCGGCGTGTCCGCGGCCCGCGATGCGGATCCGCTGGCCGTCGGAGATCCCGGCCGGAACGTCGACCTTGACCTTCGCCCGCTCGACCTTACGCCCGCGGCCCCGGCAGACCTTGCACGGGTCCCGCGCCACGCGCCCGTCGCCACCGCACACGTCGCACACGGTCGACCGCATGACCTGGCCGAACGGCGTGCGCGTCACGGCCTGGAGCTGGCCCGTCCCCTGGCAGCGGGGGCACGTCTCGATCGGGGTGCCGGGCTCGGCGCCGTTGCCGTGGCAGTGCTCGCACAGCACGACCGCCTCGTAGCTGACCTCGACCGACTCGCCGCGGGCCGCTTGCGCGAGGTCGATGTCGGCCGTGACCGCCACGTCGCCGCCCTGGATCGGGCCGCCGGCGCGGGCGCCGCTCATCCCGAACAGGTCGCCGAACGCGCCACCGCCGCCGAAGAACGCCTCGAAGATGTCCGACACCGATCCGAAGGCCTCGAAGTTCGGTGCGTAGCCGCCGCTGCGCAGGCCCTCGCGCCCGTACCGGTCGTAGGTTGCGCGGCGCTCGGAGTCGGACAGGACCTCGTAGGCCTCGGCCGCTTCCTTGAACTTGTCCTCGGCGTCGGGGTCGTGCTTGTTGACGTCCGGGTGCAACTCGCGCGCTAGCCGGCGGAACGCCTTCTTGATCGTGGTCTCGTCGGCGTCGCGCGGGACGCCGAGCACCTCGTAGTAGTCCCTAGTGCTGCTCATCGATCAGCGCTCGTCGTAGATCTCGGCGATGAAGCTGGAAAGCTGGGCCGCGGCGTCGCGTACGGCATGGATCGCGTGCCCGTAGTCCATGCGCAGCGGCCCGATCACCGAAACGGTGCCGAGCCGACGCTGCGGCAGGCCGTAGCCGGCCGCCACGAGCGCGAGCGAACGCAGCCCGGGCGCCTCGTTCTCGGCGCCGATCCGGACCAGCACGTCGCGCTCGGTCAGCGCGGCCTGGAGCACGCCGAGCAGCGTCACCCGGCGCTCGAGCATGTCCATCAGCGTGTTGAGCTCCGACACCTCGCCGAGGCGGTCGTCGCGCAAGAGCCGCGACGTACCCTCGACGTAGAGGCTGTCGTGCGCGCCGTCCTCGAGGCCGGTGAACACGGGCGACAGCGCCTCGAGGAAGTCCGACTCCGAGCGCAACAGCGACGGATCGTGCAGGCGCTTCTGGACCATGCGAGCGCCGAGGCCGAGCCCGACGAGCCGCTCGTTCAGGTAACTGGCCGCCCAGTCGGCCAGGCCCGGATCGACCGGGTCGGCGAACGTGAACAGGCGCTTGGTGACGCCACCGGTGGACGTGATCACCACGACCATCAGCACCTGGGGCTGGAGCAGGAGCACCTCGATGTGGCGGATCGTCGAGGTGTCGATAGGGGGTGCGGTGACGATCGCGAGCAGGTTCGTGACCTGCGAGAGCGTCTCGGTTGTCACGCGCATGGCCTCGTCGACCTCGCGGCGCACGAGCGACAACGAGAGACGGGGCGGGCGGGGCTCCACCTCCTGGCTCGGGAGCAGCCGGTCGACGAAGTAGCGATAGCCGGCCTCGGTGGGGATCCGGCCGGCCGACGTGTGCGGGTGCGCGAGCAGTCCCAGCTCCTCGAGGCTGGCCAGCTCGGTCCGGATCGTCGACGGGCCCCACTGGACGCCGACCGCGAGCGCCTTCGAGCCTACGGGCGAACCGACCTCGAGGTACTCCTCGACGACCCTGCGCAACACGAGTTCCTGCCGATCGCTCAGCACGAAGCTGATTGTAGGTCGGGCGCTGTCGATCCCAGACCGCCCCCCGGCTGGGCGATCTGAACTCAGTCGACTGAGATTTCTGCGAGGCCGTTGCGGATGATCCGGTGGCCGGCCTGCTCGGCCTGCGACTGCACGGTCGCGATGCCGTCGTTCGCTTCGGAGACGGTGCCGGTGACCACGAGCTCCTCGCCCATCCGCCCCATCCCCCGGAACTGGACCGAGAGTCGCTTGAGCTTCTCGGGACCGCCGGCCGCCTCGGTGTGCGCGCGGGCGACCTGCGCCATCGTCCACAGCCCGTGCAGGATTCGCCCCGGGAGCCCTACCGACCGGGCGAACTCCTCGTCGATGTGAATCGGATTGAAGTCCCCTGACGCGCCGGCATAGCGGACGGTCAGGAACTGGTCGGGCGTGACCTTCAGCTCGATCGTGTCCCCGGGAGCGAGGCTCACGAGCGTTCCCTCACGAGCGTTCCCTCACGAGCGTTCCCTCACGATCTGCCGCCAGATCCCCGTGCAGACGATCTCGTCGCGCTGGTTGCGCGACTCGCCCACGAAGTCGTAGAAGGCCATCCCGCCGCGCTCCTCGATGCTCCTGACCGTGATCGTGGTCTTGATCTCGTCGCCGGCCACGACCATCGCTCCCCACTCGAACTCCTGCCCGGCGTGCAGCATCTTCGGGAAGTCGATCCCGACGTGCGGGTCAAACAGCGCCGGTGCGATGGCCCGGCCCTGGTAGACGACCGCGAACATCGGCGGCGCCACCACATCGGCGTACCCGGCTGCCCGGGCCGCGTCGACGTCGAAGTGCAGCGGGTTGGTCTCGGCCACCGCGGAGGCGTATTCCCGGACCTTCTCGCGCCCGACCGCGTAGACGCTCGCCGGATAGGTCTTGCCTACCGCCGCGGTGTTCACAGCCACGGCGCGGGAGTCTACGGCCTCAGATGATGACCGGGACGCTGCCGCCGTCGGCCGACCAGGCCGCACCGACGACGTTCGACGCGCGCTCGGAGCACAGGAACACCACGACTGACGCGATCTCGTCCTCGGTCCCGAGACGCCCCCGCGGCAACCGCGCCGCGGTCGACTCGAGCACCTCCTCACGGGAGAGCCCGCGCGCCCGCGCGTGCTGGTCGGCCAGGCCGCCCGGCGACAGCCACAGCTCTCCGCCGATCGGCCCGGGCGAGACGGAATTCACGAGCACTCCACGCCCGGCGTACAGGTCGGCGAACCCGCGCGACAGCGACAGCTCGGCCGCCTTGGTCACCGAGTAGGCGAGGTTTGTGCTCGACGGGCGCTTGCCCGACGACGAGGCGATGTTGACGATCCGCCCCCACCCCCGCTCGGCCATCACCGGCGCGACCGCGCGCATCAGGCGCATCGGACCCATCACATTGAGCTCCCACTGCGCCTGCCACTCGTCGTCCGTCAGGTCCCCGACGGAGCGCACGGCGCTCGTGCCGGCGCCGTTGACGAGCACGTCGACCCGGCCGAAGCGCTCGAGGCAGGCGCGACCGGCCCGCTCGCCGGCGTCGACGGCGGTCACGTCGAGCACGAGCGGCTCCCCCCTGCCCTGACACGCGCGGGCGACGTCGGCGAGAACGTCAGAGCGCCGTCCGACCAGCAAGACGGACGCGCCTTCGCCGGCCAGCGACATCGCGACAGCCCGGCCGATGCCCCCGGACGCGCCCGTCACGATGCAGGCACGATCGCGCAGGCCGAGGTCCATACTTGGTGATTCTTCCATGGCGATTCCCAGTGAGAACGGCGATGCCGGCGCCGCGATCATTCGCACGGCGGGCCTGACCAAGGCCTACCCCGGCACCGATTTCAAGGCGGTCGACGGCCTGGACCTGAGCATCGAGGCGGGCGAGATCTTCGGCCTCCTCGGACCAAACGGCGCCGGCAAGACGACCACCGCCGGAATGCTCACCACGCGCGTGATCCCCACCGCCGGGAGCGCCCACATCGGCGCCGTTGACGTGATCGCCCACCCCGCCCTGGCCAAGCAGCTGATCGGGATCGTCTCCCAGCAGAACACGCTCGACCGCCAGCTCACCGTGTGGGAGAACCTGTACTTCCACGGCCGGCTGTTCGGGATCGCGGCCGCCGAGTCGCGTCAGATCTCCGACCGGCTCCTCGAGCAGTTCCACCTGAGCCGCTGGGCCAAGGCGTCGGTGTTCGCGCTCTCGGGCGGGATGGCGCAACGACTGATGGTCGCGCGAGCGATCTTCCATCGCCCCGCCGTCTTGTTCCTCGACGAGCCGACCGCCGGGCTCGACCCGCAGAGCCGGCTCGCGCTGTGGGACATCCTCGGCGAGCTGAACGCCGACGGTCAGACGATCATGCTGCTCACCCATTACATGGAGGAGGCCGATCGCCTGTGCCGGCGGGTAGCGATCATGGACCACGGCAAGATCCTCGCGCTCGACACGCCGGCTCAGCTCAAGCAATCGATCGGCGCGGACACGATCGTCACCGTCAAGGCATCTGGAGACGTCGAGACCCTCGCCTCCCGCCTACAGAGCGACGTGGACGGCGTCACCCGGACGCGCGTCATCGATGACCCGACCACGACCGGCGTCGAGCTTCACGTCAAGGGCGCCGAACGAATCGTCCCCCGCGTCGTCGACGCCGCCGAGCGCGCCGGGTTCGATCTGGTCGACCTGTCGGTGGCCGAGCCGACGCTCGAGACCGTCTTCATCAACCTGACTGGGAAGGAGCTACGCGAATGACCGCCACCCGCCCTCGCGTGGGACCGGCGCCACCGGCAGCCATCTCGCTGACGCCCACCCGCTCGACCTTTGCCGCCAGCCGCGCCGCGCTTTGGGCGCTCGTCCTGCGCGACCTGATCGTGCTCCGCAAGCACTTCGGCGAGTTCATCGTCCGTACGCTGATCCAGCCGTTCCTGCTCGCGTTCGTGTTCCTGTACGTGTTCCCGACCATCGGTCAGGGGATCGGGGGCGGGCGCGGGCCCGCGTCCGAGTCGGATTTCGCCACCGTGCTCGTCGCCGGCGTCGTCGGGATCTCGATCATGTTCCAGGGGATCCAGGCCGTGGCCCTCCCCATGTCGACGGAGTTCGGCTACACGCGGGAGATCGAGGATCGCGTCCAGGCGCCGTGCCCGATCTGGCTCGTGGCCATCTCGAAGGTCCTCTCGGGGTCGGTGCAGGGAATCCTCGCGGCGCTCATCGTGTTCCCGATCGCAGCGGTCGTCCATGCCAGCGGGGTGACGGCGCACCTCCACGTCCACTGGCTCGTGATCATCACCCTGATCCCGCTCGCCTGCCTGGCCATGACCTCGCTCGGGCTGGTGCTCGGAACCACGTTCGAGCCGCGCAACATCGGGCTCATGTGGGGCTTTGTCGTTCTACCCCTGACGTTTCTCGGCGGCACCTATTACCAGTGGACGAAGCTCGCCCCGGTCAAGCTTGGGAGCGTCCACTGGCTCCAGATCCTCGTCTTGATCAATCCGCTGATCTACGTGACCGAGGGCATGCGGGCCGGCTTGACGTCGTTCTCGCACATGCACCTGTACATCATCTATCCGGTGCTGCTCGGGTTCTCCGCCGCGTTCCTGTGGCTCGGGCTGCGGAACTTCAGGCGCCGCGTCCTCGTCTGAGTTCCGCGCCCCACGGTCAGTCGCCGGGAATCGGCGCGCCGGCCGGGACTCCGCGCCCCTGATACGCCTCGTAGAGCTCCCGCCAGTCCTCGCTCACGCCAGTCATGGCTTGGCCATGCTCGCCCCCGAGCAACTCCTCGAGGCGATCGAGGCAGACGTGCCAGCCGGCGGCGTCCCGCGACGCTTTCTCGCGCGAGTCGAGCAGCACGGTCAGGCGCATCAGGCACGCGTCCTCCTCCTCGCCCGCCAGCGGCTCGAGCTCGAAGCGCAGGTGATCCTCGCCCCAGTAAAAGGCGAACCTTCGTGGCGGTTCGAACTCGGTCACGCGCCCGGTCATCGTCGACGGCGCGTCAAGTGGCATGTCCTCGAACGCGAAGGTCATTTCGCCACCCGGGCGCAGCTCGTCGACGACGACCTTCGACGGAAACCATTGCTCGAGCTGGCCTGACTCCGTGATCGCCCGCCACACGACCTCGACGGGATGCGACAGCCGTCGCTCGAAGCTCAGGGCGGGTCGATCCTCAGACGTCGTGTAGGTGCCGTATCGAGTACTCGTCATCGCTCCTCCTTGG
>DATBYI010000045.1:0-5845 GCA_036513815.1 Solirubrobacteraceae bacterium | reverse complement strand
GCGAGCTTGATCGCGAGCTCCAACGAAAGCAGGTCGTCCTCGTCGAGGTTGATGCCGGTGAGCTCCTCAATCCGCCCCAGGCGCTGTCGCAGCGTGTTGGGGTGGATGAAGAGCGCCCGAGCGCTCTCGATCACGCTCCGCCGCTCGGACAGATACCGCTCGAGCGTGTCCAGCAGCGCGGTGCGCCGCTTGCGGTCGTAGGCGATGAGCTGGTCGACAGCAGCGCGCATCCGATCGTGGGGCGCGTGGTCGGTCGGAATGTGCACGAGGTAGCGGTAGGCCCCGACCTCCGAGTAGCCGATCGCCCCGCCGTCGCCGAGCAGCGCGCGGCCGATCATCGCCGCGTCGAGCGCTTCACGGTAGGCGCGCGCCGACGCCGCCGGCGTGTCGTGCAGCTCGCTCAACCCGATCGCCGCACCGCGCCGGTTCCCGAGCTCCCGGCAGCCGCGAACGACCGCCTCGATCCGATCGGGAGCGCGCGTGCCCAGCGACAGCACGGCCCGCACCGGCCCCGGACCCGCCTCGATCGCGGCGCGCACGGCCAGCTCGGCCACGTCCCGGCCCAGCAGCTCCGCCGCGGCGCGCCAGTCTGCCGAGCCCTGCTCGCGGTCGCTCGTCGGCTCAGCGCAGAGCATGAGATACGGCCGCGACAGGTCGCAGCGCACCTCCGCCGCCTTGCTCGCGGCGAACGCGGTGTCGCCGGCGCCAAGTGCCTCGAACAGGTCCTTGACGATGTTCGCGTTGGTGAGGCCCTCGATCAGCTCGGCGCGCTTGATCGCGATGGCAGCCAGGTGGGCGATCGCCCGGGCCAGCTCGGTGTCCTCGCCGGTGAACGGGCGCCGCGGCGCGGCCCCCGCGCACAGCAACCCGAGGCGCTCCCCGCCGGACACGAGCGGCGCGACGAGCAGATCGGCCACGTCGAGCTCGGGCCACAACGTCCGCGCGCGACGCCGCGACGCGCCGTCCTCGAATGCCGCGAGCAGGAGCGCTGTGGCCGACAACGCCTCGGGCGCGGCCGCCTCGGGTGAGGAGGAGACCAGCCCGAGCGCCCCGCCGTCGCCTTCGGGGCGGTACAGCTGGCAGATCTGGGCGCCGAGCAGCCTGCGCATCCCACGCGTAACCGCGCGAGCGATCTCGCCCGCGTCCTCCGCGGTGGCGACCTCCTGGGCCAGCCCGGACAGGCCCGTCAGCGCGTCGACGCGTCGGCGCTGCTGGTCGTACAGCTGCGCGTTCTCGATCGCGCCCGACACCAGCGAGGCGATGTGCACGAGGAGCTTGAGTGTGTCCTCGGTGAACTCGCGGGGGGCCACGGTGTGGAGCACGATCACGCCGATCGTGTCGCCCGCCCGGGACAGGATCGGGACCGCCACCATCGACTGGAAGCGCTCCTCCTCGAGCTGCGGGATGAACTTCATGCGCGGGTCGGCCATCGCGCCCTCACGGATGAACTCGGGCGTGCGGTGGCGCGCCACCCAGCCCGTGAGGCCCTCGTCGAGCCGCATCTGCACGGCGCCCACCGCACCGGCGTACACGGGCGAGGCAGCGCGGATGGTCAGCATTCCCTCCTCCACCAGGTAGATGAAGCAGGCGTGGCAGTCGGTCGCCTCGGTGGCGAGATCGACGATTCCCTGCAGCATCGGGCCGAGCTCGATCGACGAGGCTACGAGGTTGATCACCCGGTAAAGGGTGCGGTTCTCTTCGCGAAGGCCGCGAGCGTCAGAAGTGGCTGTCATATGTGCGAAGCGCACATCCTAGCCGGGGGTATCGCGTGCCCGCGGCCATTGCCGGATGACGTCCCGCCCGGATATACCTCACCCCATGGCTATCTCAACGGATCATCGCGACGACGTCGCGCCACAAGTCTCAGACGCCGACGATGTCCGGCGGATCGTCAGCGAGCGGAACATCGAGTTTCTCTTCGCCCAGTTCGTCGACATGCACGGGAAGCCGAGCGCCAAGCTCGTCCCGGCGCACCACATCGACGACCTGCTCACCGAGGGCGCCGGCTTCGCCGGCTTCGCCGCCGGCGACATCGGCCAGGGCCCGCACGACCCCGACCTGATCGCGATCCCGGACCCCAAGACGTTGACGATCCTCCCGTGGCAGCCCAACGTGGCCCGCTTCGCCTGCGACGTCACAGTCGAGGGGGAGCCGTGGCCGTTTTGCCCGCGGACGATCCTGCGCAACATGCTCGCGCGGGCCAAGGAGCTCGGCTTCGAGCTGAAGATGGGCGCCGAGCTCGAGTATTTCCTCGTCCGCCGCAAGGAGGACGGGTCGATCGAGGTGGCCGACCAGCTCGACACGCTCGAGCTTCCCTGTTACGACATGCGCGCACTGACGCGGAACCTCGACTTCGTCTCCCAGGTCTCGAAGGCGGTGACCGGGCTCGGGTGGGACAACTACGCCACCGACCACGAGGACGCCAACGGCCAGTTCGAGCAGAACTTCGAGTACGCCGACGCGCTGACCACTTGCGACCGGGCCGTGTTCTATCGCTACATGGTCGAGTCGCTGGCCCAGCAGCGCGGACTGATCGCCACCTTCATGCCCAAGCCGTTCGCTCACCTGACCGGCAACGGGTGCCACTTCCACGTGAGCCTGTGGTCAGGCGAGGAGAACCTGTTCGAGCGCGAGCCGAGCGATGACCCGCGCGGTCTCGGCCTGTCCGAGCTCGCCTACCAGTTCATCGGTGGCCTGAAGGCCAACGCCAAGGCCTACATCGCGGTCAGCGCGCCCACGGTCAACTCCTACAAGCGGCTCGTCGTCGGCGCGCCCACGAGCGGAGCCACGTGGGCTCCTGCGTACGTCAGCTACGGCTTCAACAACCGCACGCAGATGCTCCGGATCCCGACCGCCGGCCGGATCGAGGACCGCACCGTCGACGGGTCCTGCAACCCCTACCTGGCCGCGACGGCGATGCTCGCGGCGGGGCTCGACGGAATCGAGCGCGGGCTCGACGCGGGCGACCCGAACTCGGCGAACCTGTACGAGATGAGCGAGGCCGAGCGCTCGGAGCTCGGCATCGAGCTCCTGCCGGGCAACCTGCTCGACGCCGTGCGCGAGCTCGAGCAGAGCGACGTGCTGCGCAAGGCGTTCGGCAAGACCCGCGACGGCGACTACGTCGACTACTTCGCCAAGGTGAAGCGCCGTGAGTGGCAGCAGGCCCACGAGCAGATCACTCAGTGGGAGCTCGACCGCTACCTGCAGCTGTTCTGATCGATCAGCCTGCTTCAGTCCGAGCCCGGGCGCGCTCCACCGCGAGCAACGCGAGCATGTCGTAGGCGATCGCCGCCGCGTGCAGCGCGGTCACCTGGCCGGCGCTGTCGTACGGCGGCGAGACCTCGACTACGTCGAACCCGGTGAACCGAATCCCCGCGAGGGATCGCAGGAACGCGAGCGCTTCGCGCGGCTGGAGCCCGGCGACCTCGGGCGTTCCGGTGCCGGGGGCGAACGCGGGGTCGAGCACGTCGATGTCGAACGACATGTAGGCCGGCCCCTCGCCCACGCGGGCGCGGACGCGCTGCGCGTATTGCGAGGGCCTGAGCGTGACGAGCTCGTCGCCTCCGACCACCTCGAAGCCGAGCTCGAGGGGCACGTCGAGATCGGCGCGCCCGTATAGCGGCCCGCGCATGCCGGCCAGCAGCGAGCGGGACGGATCGAGCAATCCCTCCTCCACCGCGCGCCGGAACGGCGTGCCGTGGAAGTAGCGCTCGCCGTAGTACTGATCCCAGGTGTCGGCGTGGGCGTCGAGCAGGACGAGCGCCACCGGGCCGTGCACGGCCGCTTGCGCGCGCAGCTCGCCGAGCACGATCGAGTGGTCGCCGCCGAGCACGACGGGCACGATCCCGGCCTGGACGACCGGCTGGAGCGCCGCGTCGATCTGCTCGGTCGTGCGCAGCGCGTTGCCCGGCGTGATCGCGACGTCGCCGCCGTCGACCACGCCAAGGGTGGCGAACACGTCGACGTCGAGGGCGGGGTGATAGGGACGGAGCAGCGCCGAGGCAGAGCGGATCGCCTCGGGGCCGAAGCGCGCCCCTGGGCGAAAGCTCGTCGCCGTGTCGAACGGGACTCCGATGACCGCCGCGTCGACGCCATCGTGGGGCACCGCGACGTTGGGGAGCCGCGCGAACGTCCGGACGCCCGTGTAGCGGGGCGCGAGGCTCGCATCCGGGGGCTGGAACGGTGGCCGATCGGCGCTCATGCCGATATACCGTATGCCCATGAGGCGATGGGCGCACGTGTCACTGCTGTGGAAGGTGTTCGCCGCCAACGTCGTCGTCTGCGTTGCGGCGACCGCGCTGCTCGCCTTTACACCGGCCACCGTGCACCGGGTCGCCACTCCGGGGGAGCTCGTCGTCCTCGCCCTCGGCCTGGTCGGGCTGCTCACCGTCGATCTGATCCTGCTCCGACGCGTGTTCGGGCCGTTGCGCCGGCTCGCCGCCGTCATGAGTCGGGTCGATCCGCACGCGCCGGGCCGGCGGGCGGATCCGTCGAGCCGAGCCGGCCGCGAGGTGCTCGCGCTGGCCGAGGCGCTCAACTCGATGCTCGACCGTCTCGAGGCCGAGCGACGCGAGAGCGGCCGGCGGGCGCTGGCGGCTCAGGAGGCGGAGCGGGCCCGGATCGCCCGCGAGCTCCACGATGAGGTCGGCCAGACGCTGACCGCCGTCGCCCTGCGCGCCGAACGGGCGTCCGCCCAGGATGGACCGGCCCAGGGCCGGGCACTCGCCGAGATCGCCGAGTCCGTCCTGAAGAGCCTCGACGACGTGCACCGCATCGGTCGAGAGCTCCGCCCCGAGGCGCTCGATGACCTCGGCCTGGTCAACGCCCTCATCGCGCTGTGTACGCGGGTCCCCCGGCAGGCCGGAGTCCGCGTGCGTCGCGATCTCGACGGGCACCTGCCGCCGCTCTCGAGCGACGTCGAGCTCGTCATCTATCGGGTCGCGCAGGAAGGTCTCACCAACGCCCTGCGCCACGCTCACGGAACCGAGATCACCGTCTCGCTCAGGCGCACCGACGGGAGGGTCGTCCTCTCGGTCGCCGACAACGGTCGCGGCATCGGCCAGCCCGAGCGCGAGGGTGGGCTGGCCGGCATGCGCGAGCGCGCGCTGCTGATCGACGCACAGCTGGACATTCGCTCCAGCAACGGGTCCGGGACCGAAGTCGTCCTCGACGTGCCCGTCCCGAGCTGAGCGCTCGTGCCCACGCCGCTCAAGACGCGGGTCCTGCTCGCCGACGACCACGCCGTCGTGCGTAGCGGGCTGAGGGCCGTGCTCGAGGCCGAGAGCGACATCGAGGTCGTCGCCGAGGCTGCCGACGGCCGGGAGGCGGTCGAGAAGGCGCTCGCCGACGACGTCGACCTCGCGATCCTCGACGTCTCGATGCCGCGCCTGACCGGGCTTCAGGCGGCCGCCGAGCTGCTCCGCCGCCGTCCCAGCATCCGCGTCCTGATCCTGTCAGTGCACGACAGCGAGCAATACTTCTTCGAGGCGCTCAAGGCCGGCGCGTCCGGTTACGTCCTCAAGACGGCCGCCAATCGCGACCTGATCGAGGCCTGCCGGGCGAGCATGCGAGGCGAGCCGTTTCTCTACCCCGCCGCCGTCACCGCCCTCATCCGCGACTATCTGGAACGCGCCCGGCGCGGCGAGGCCGCGCCCGAGGACCCGCTCACCCCCCGCGAGCTCCAGGTCGTCAAGCTGATCGCCGAGGGCTATACCAGCGACGAGATCGCCGCCGCGCTCGTGATCAGCCGGAAAACAGTCGACCGCCACCGGGCCAACATCCTCGACAAGCTCGGGATGCGCAACGGCGCGGAGCTGACGCGCTACGCGATCCGCCGCGGCTTAGT
>DATBYI010000044.1:0-3622 GCA_036513815.1 Solirubrobacteraceae bacterium | reverse complement strand
CCAAAGTTTGTGTAGTTTGTCGCTAGGCTGCGCCCGTCACCGCCAGCTGTGCCGGCGGCCGCGATTGCTCTTAAAGGGGGCGCGCGTGGGGCCCTTCCGCGGGAGGGCCCCACGTCCCTTTTACCTGGCGACCACGTCCGGTCCGGTAGCGTCGGGTCGTACACGGACCTCAGCCGGTAGGTCCGGCGACATCGGGAGATCGAAATGAAGAAGCTCGCGCGGCGCAAGCCCTCGGCTGGGGTCGTGATCGGGGTGATCGCGCTCGTCGTGGCCACGTCGGGTAGCGCGATCGCGGCCGACAAGCTCGTCGGTGGCGACAGCCTGATCAAGAAGAACTCGCTGTCGGGCGATCGTCTGCGCGACGGCTCGATCACCGGCAAGCAGATCAAGCTGAGCTCGCTCGGCCAGGTGCCGAGTGCGAAGAATGCGCAGGAGTTGGGGGGGCATCCCGCGAGCTACTTCACCGGCGGCTCGTCGGGCGGCGGATCGGGCGGCTCGGGCGCCACCCGGAGCGGTCTGATGACCGCGAGCGGGGGGCAGACCGTCACGCTCGGCAGCTTCGGTCCGTTCACCGTCACCCTCAAGTGCAATGACGACGGCAGCGGCACGTTCGATTCGGAGATCGACGTGACCGCGACCGCGGCAAACAGCGAGGTAGGCGGGAATCCGCTCACCGCCGGGACCCCTCAGCAGATCGACGACGCCGGCCCGGATAGCCAGTTCTCCGACAGCGGGGGCAGCCTCATGGACTTCGTCAGCGCGCCAAATGCCTGGATGGGCTACGTCATCGACGCCATCTTCATGCCGGGCACGACAACCCCCTGTGCCGCGAGTCTGCTGGCCACCCCGTCCTAAGGATTCGTCGCCGTTGCCGTTGCTAGGATCGACGCAGTGACTGCCCTTGCCGACCTGCCCCTGATCGCTTCGGGCAAGGTCCGCGAGATCTACGAAGGGCGCGACCGAACTCTGTTGATCGTCGCGTCAGACCGGATCTCGACCTACGACGTCGTGCACCCGACGCCGATCCCGGACAAGGGCGCGGTGCTCACCGGCCTTTCGGCGTTCTGGTTCGAGCGGACGGCCGGCATCGTCGCCAACCACATGTTGTCGGTGAGCGACGGCGTGCCGACGGAAGTGCGCGGGCGCGGAATGCTCGTCCGCCGTCTCGAGATGCTCCCGGTCGAGTGCGTCGTGCGCGGCTACATCACCGGATCCGGCTGGAAGGACTACCAGCGGACCGGGACCGTGTCAGGCGTCGAGCTCCCGTCGGGACTTCGTGAGTCCGATCAGCTCCCGGAGCCGATCTACACCCCCTCGACCAAGGCCGAGGTCGGCCACGACGAGGCGATCGACTTCGACGGGACCGTCGGGCTGATCGGCGACCGCGAGCTCGCCGAGCGCCTGCGCGACGTATCGATCGCCGTTTACAAGGCGGCGGCCGAGCACGCGCGCGAGCACGGGATCATCCTGGCCGACACAAAGTTCGAGTTCGGCCTCGATTCGGACGGCGTACTGACGCTCGGGGACGAGGTGTGCACGCCCGACTCCTCCCGCTTCTGGCCCGCCGACGAATACGAGCCCGGCCGCTCGCAGCCGAGCTTCGATAAGCAGTTCGTGCGCGACTGGGCCTCGTCGACTGGCTGGGACCGCAATCCCCCCGCGCCGGCGATCCCCGACGAGGTCGTCGAGCGCACCCGAGAGAAGTACATCGAGGCGTACAAACGGATCACCGGCGAGCCGTTCGACGCCTGGCTAAGGCGCTGCCGTCAGGCACCGCCGACCCTTCCTCCAGATCAGTCCCGATGAGGGCCAGGGTCCTCGTCAGGCCCAAGGCAGGAATCCTCGATCCGCAGGGCCAGGCAGTCGAACGAGCGCTCCCCGCGCTCGGCTTCGAGGGCGTGCGCAACGTCCACGTCGGCCGGCTGATCGAGCTCGACGTCGATGACCCCGCGACGTTGCCCGCAATGTGCGAGCGGCTGCTCACGAATCCGCTGATCGAGGATTGGGAGATCGAGGAAGGGGAAACCGGAGAGCCGGCATGAAGTTCGGGATCGTCCGCTTCCCCGGCTCTTGCGACGACATCGATGCCTTCCAGGCAGCGACGCGCGTCGGCGAAGCCGTGCTCCTGTGGCACGCCGATCACGACCTCCAGGGGGTCGATGCGGTGATCGTCCCGGGCGGCTTCTCCTACGGCGACTACCTGCGCGCGGGGGCGATCGCACGCTTTGCCCCGGTGATGACCGAGGTCGAGGCGTTCGCGCGCGAGGGCGGGCTCGTGCTCGGGATCTGCAACGGCTTCCAGGTCCTGTGCGAGGCGCAGCTCTTGCCCGGTGCGCTGCTGCCCAACCTCTCTCTGAAGTTCGTCTTTCGCCAGGTCGAGCTCGACGTGGTCAGCGCGGTCGGCCCGTTCACCGGGGCGTGCGAGCCCGGCGAGCGCCTCTCGATCCCGGTCAAGCACATGACCGGGCGCTTCTACGCGCCCGACCCCGAGCTCGACCGCCTCGAGTCCTCGGGCCAGGTCCTGCTCCGCTACGCGCCGGGCCAGAATCCGAACGGGTCGCTGCGTGACATCGCCGGCGTGTGCAACGAGTCCGGGAATGTCTTCGGCCTGATGCCCCATCCCGAGCACGCTGTCGATCCGCTCGGGGGATCGGTCGACGGATTAAAGATCTTCGAGTCGATGCGAGCGCATGTCGAGCAGCACGTACTCGCTTGACAAGCGCCACCGCCAGCTCGGCCTGACCGACGACGAGTACGACCGCATACTCGACCGTCTCGGTCGGGTGCCGAACGACGTCGAGCTGGCGATGCTGTCGCTCATGTGGTCCGAGCATTGCGGCTATAAGCACTCGCGCCGGCTGCTCCGCCGCCTGCCCAAGGAGGGCCGGCATGTCCTGATGGGTCCGGGCGAGAACGCCGGCGCGGTCGACGTCGGGGGTGGCCTCGCGGTGGCCTTTAAGGTCGAGTCCCACAACCATCCGAGCGCGGTCGAGCCTTTCCAGGGCGCCGCCACCGGCGTGGGCGGGATCCTGCGCGACGTGTTTGCCGTCGGCGCGCGTCCGATCGCCGTGCTCGACTCGCTGCGCTTCGGCGAGCCCTCCTCGTCTCGGCGCTCGCGCTACCTACTCGACCAGGCGGTGGCCGGGATCGGCCATTACGGCAACTCGATCGGCGTGCCAACCGTCGGGGGCGAGATCTACTTCGAGCCGAGCTACGAGCAGAACTGCCTCGTCAACGCGATGTGCCTGGGGCTCGCGCCGCACGAGCGGCTGATCCGCAGCGCCGCCGCCGGTGCCGGCAACGTCGTTGTCCTGCTTGGCGCGCTGACCGGCCGCGACGGGATCGGTGGCGCCTCCGTGCTGGCCAGCGCCGAGCTCGGCGAGGGCGATGAGGCCAAGCGCCCGAGCGTCCAGATCGGCGACCCCTTCGCGGAGAAGAAGTTGATGGAGTGCTCGCTCGACCTGCTCGAGCGAGGTCTGCTGGTCGCACTCCAGGACCTCGGCGCCGCCGGGCTGACCTCGTCGGCGTCCGAGATGGCGGCCAAGGGCGGCGTCGGCCTGGACATCGACTGCGACCTGGTGCCGCTGCGCGAGCCCGCGCTGGAGCCGTTCGAGATCATGGT
>DATBYI010000043.1:0-4792 GCA_036513815.1 Solirubrobacteraceae bacterium | reverse complement strand
CGCCTGCTTGACGCCACAACCGACTGTGCGTTACCCTGCAATCGATTGCATGAACGATGCGCTCGAGGGAGCCGGGATCACCTTTGAGAGGCGCACGTACGAGAGCCGAGATCGGGGCGAGGAGCTGACCCTATGCAGGATGGAAGGCTGAACGAGAAGAGGCTCGGCTGGGTCGGATGCGGCCGGATGGGCGTGGCGCTCGCGACCCGGCTGCTCGAGGCGGGATGTGACCTGGCGGTCTACAACCGGACCCGGTCGAAGGCAGAACCGCTGGCCGAGCTCGGCGCAACCATCGTCGAGGATTCGGCGGACCTCGCTGACCGGGACGTCGTGTTCACGACGCTGGCCGGTTCGGCCGACTTCGAGCAGGTGGTGGCGGGTCCCGGAGGCCTGCTCTCGAACAGCGCGGTCGCTCCATCGATCATCGTCGACTCGACGACGATCTCGGCCGACGCCTCCGAGAACGTCCGGGCCAAGGCGGCGGCGCGCGGCACCGCCCTGCTGGCCGCGCCGGTGAGCGGGAACCCGAAGGTCGTGAAGGCCGGGCGCCTGACCATGGTCATCTCCGGACCCGATGAGGCGTACCGCCAGGCTCTGCCCTACCTCGAGATCCTCGCCGGCGGCGGCGTCACCTATGTCGGGGACGGCGACCGGGCACGGCTCGTCAAGGTCTGTCACAACCTGATGCTCGGGATAATCGCGCAGACGCTGGCCGAGATCCTCGTCCTGGGCGAGAAGGGTGGCGTTTCGCGCGCGAGCATGATGGAGTTCCTGAATAACAGCGTGCTCGGCTCGACCTTTACCCGCTACAAGACTCCCGCCTACGTGAACCTCGACTTCGCACCGACCTTCACGCCGGCGCTCCTGCTCAAGGACTTCGACCTCGGTTATCAGGCGGCCCGCGAGCTGGGCGTTCCGATGCCGGTGGCGGCGGCGGCCCAGCAGACGGTGCAGGGGCTGATCGGCGAGGGCTATACGGACGTCGACTTCGCCGCGCTGATCGAGCTCCAGGCCAAGCTGTCGGGGCTCGAGCTCGAGTCAGAGGCTGCGCCGGTGTCGGACGGTCTGGAGCGCGCCGCGTGACGGTCGGCGCCACCGCCAGCACCGAGGCGCCCGCCGCCTACCTCGATCGCTACGGGGCGATGCTGCTCATCCGCCTGTTCGAGACCGAGATGCAGCGCCTGTTCTTGAAGGGCGAGGTGCACGGCACGACGCATCTGTGCGCTGGTCAGGAGGCGGTGCCAGTGGGGGTGTGCTCGGCGCTCGAGCCCGACGACTACCTGGCCGGCACGTACCGCGGCCACGGGCACGCGCTGGCCAAGGGGACCGACCCGGACGCGCTCCTGGCCGAAATGCTCGGGCGTGCCACCGGCGTGTGTGGCGGCCGGGCCGGCTCGATGAACGTCATCGACGTCGAGCATGGGCTGATCGGGTGCTTCGGGATCGTGGGCGGAAGCATCGCGGCGGCGACCGGCGCCGCCCTCACGGCCAAGCGAGAGGGGCGGGTGGCCGTGGCGATTTTCGGCGACGGCGCCACGAACCACGGCTACTTCCATGAATGCCTGAACTTCGCGAAGGTCCTGGGCCTCCCGGCGGTATTCGTGTGCGAGAACAACTTCTACGGCGAGTTCACGCCCATGCTCAAGGTGACCGCGGGCGGCGACATCACGGCCCGGGCCGCCGCCTATGGCATCCCGGCCCGCACGGTCGACGGAAACGACCTGTGGGCGGTGCGGGAAGCCGCCGTCGAGGCGGTGCGGGGCGCCCGGGCGGGCGAAGGGCCGAGGTTCCTCGAGTGCCAGACCTATCGCCACCATGGCCATTCCAAGGCTGACCCGGGCAAGTACCGGCCGCCCGAGGAAGTCGAGCGATGGCTGGCGCACGATCCCCTGAACGTCGCGCGCGAACGGTTGCGCCAACTGGGCGTCTCCGACGACGAGATCGCCGACGTCGAGGGGATGATCACGGCGCGGATCGATCGCGCGGTGGAGAACGCCCTGGCGGCGCCGTACCCCGACCCGGTCACCGAGCACGCCACGGAGTTCGCGCCGTGAGCGCCGGAGGGATGCTCGAGTTCCGCCAGGCGATTCGCGAGGCGATCATCGAGGAGATGGAGCGCGACGAATCGGTCGTGTTCTTCGGCGAGGACGTCGCCGCCGAGCAGGGTGGAGTGTTCGCCGTCACTCCGGGCATCCAGGAGCGCTTCGGCGCTGAGCGCGTGTTCGACACGCCGATCTCCGAGCTGGCCATCACCGGCGCGGCGTTCGGAGCCGCGGTCACCGGACTGCGCCCGATCATCGAGATCATGTTCGGCGACTTCATGGGCCTGTCGATGGACTCGCTCATCAACCAGTCGGCGAAGTACTGGTATCTGTCGAACGAACAGCGCAGTGCGCCGCTCGTGGTGCGCTCGGCCGTCGGCGGTGGGGGTCGGTTCGGCGCCATCCACTCCCAGACGCACGCGACCTGGTTCCAGAGCGTTCCGGGGCTCAAGATCGCGTTCCCGTCATCCCCGGCCGAGGCCAAGGGCCTGCTGAAGGGGGCGATTCGCGACGATAACCCCGTGATCTTCCTCGAGCACAAGCGCCTCTACTCGGTGAAGGCACCCGGCCCGGACGAACCGGACACGGTCATCCCGCTCGGCCGTGCGCGGATCGCCCGCCCCGGGCGCGACGTCACGGTCGTCTCGGCGGGCAAGGGCGTGCCCGACGCGCTCGCCGCCGCCGAACGGCTCGCCGGCGAGCACGGCATCGACGCCGAGGTCATCGACCTGCGGACCCTTCGGCCGCTCGATCTCGACACCGTGCTCGCGTCGGTGAGCCGCACCCACCATGTGCTGGCGGTCGAGGAAGGTCCCGCCACCGGCGGGTGGGCGGCCGGTCTGCTCGGCCTCGTCGCCGAGCACGCGCTGCACGACCTTGATGACGCCTGGCTGCTCACCACAGGCGAGCTTCCGATCCCCTACAGCCCCACCCTCGAGGATGCGTTCATTCCGGGCGCGGAGGCGATCGCCGCCTCCGTGCGCGAGCGTGCCGGCGTGGCGGCGGCGCGGTGAGGGTGAGGTGAGTCGAGATGGCTGAGGTCATCATGCCGCGGCTGTCGGACTCGATGGAGGAGGGGACGATCGTGCGCTGGCTGAAGCAGGAAGGCGATGCCGTGACGCTGGGCGAGCCGCTGGCCGAGGTCGAGACCGACAAGGCGACTGTGACCTTCGAGGCCGAGGCCGATGGGACGCTCGAGATCCTCGTGGCCGAGGGGGAGACGGTGGCGCTCGGGGCCCTGATCGCCCGGATCGGCGACGCGGTGCCGTCCGCGCCCGGCGACGCGGTGCCGTCCGCGTCCGGCGACGCCGTGCCGTCCGCGCCCGGGGACGCGGTGCCGTCCGCGGCCGCGCCCGCGAGCGCCGGCAACGGCGCGGAGCGCGTCAAGGCCTCACCGCTGGCGCGCCGGATGGCCAGGGAAGCCGGGATCGACCTGAACGGGCTCAGCGGCAGCGGGCCGGGCGGGCGGATCGTCAAGGCCGACCTCGACGCCGCGAGTGCTGCGACCACGTCGGTGCCCGAGCCCGAGTCTGCCCCAGCCCCGACCCCGGCTCCGGCGCCAGCCGCGCGCGGCAACAAGGGCGTAGTGACCATCCAGCAGCTTTCCCGCACCCAGGTGCAGATCGCCCAGCGGATGGCGGAGTCGCGGGCGACCGTCCCCGACTTCACGCTGTCCGCCGACGTCGACATGCAGCAGGCGGTGGCGCTGCGCGACCAGCTCCGGCGCGGCGCGCACGGTGGCGACGTGGTCCCGTCCTACAACGACATGGTGGTCAAGGCGTGCGCGGGGGCGCTGCGCGAGCACCCCCGGGCCAACGCGGCCTACCGCGACGGCGCGTTCGAGCTCTACGAACGCGTCAACGTGGGGATCGCGGTCGCCGCGCAGGACAGCCTCATCGTCCCGACCGTGTTCGACGCCGACGGCAAGACGCTGCTCGACATCGCCCGCGAGGCGCGCACGCTGGTCGAGCGCGTCCGTCAGCGCACCGTCACCCCGGCGGAGCTGTCCGGCGCGACTTTCACGGTCTCGAACCTCGGGATGTACGGCGTGGCCAGCTTCGCGGCGATCATCAATCCGCCGCAGGCGGCGATTCTCGCGGTCGGCGAGTTGCGCGAGCTGCCGGTGGTCCGGGACGGTCAGGTGGTCCCGGGGCTGCGCATGAGCCTCACGCTCACCTGCGATCACCGGATCCTCTACGGCGCGCCCGCGGCAGAGTTCCTGGCGCGGATCCGCCAGCTGCTCGAACAGCCGATCAATCTGCTCCTGTAGCGGCGCCTGGTTGGGGGTTGGTGGGCGGCGCCCGGAAGCCGCGCCGCGGTCAGCCCGCCGCCGGCAGCCAGGGTCCGCGCCAGCCGCCGTATCGGTGGACCAGGTCGTCCGCCTCGGCGGGTCCCCACGACCCCTTGGCGTAGGGGTGAACCGGCGGCGGCGAATCGAGCAGGGGCTGGACGATCCGCCACGTCTCCTCGACGATGTCCTGGCGCGTGAAATGCGTGCTGTCCCCGATGAGTGCCGCGTGCAGCAGCACCTCGTAGGGCTCGGCACTCTCGCCGACCTCGGCGAACTGGACGTCGAACTCGATCTCGTGGATCGCCGGCTTATCCGCTCGCTGGGCGTCGAGCCGCATCTGGATTCCGGAGGTGGGGTCGATCTTGAACACGATCTGATTCGGCTCGGGATGGCGGTGCAGCTCCCGAACGAAGTGAAGTCGCGGTGGACGTCGGAACACGAGGCGTATCTCGGTCTCAGT
>DATBYI010000042.1:0-5746 GCA_036513815.1 Solirubrobacteraceae bacterium | reverse complement strand
CCGGCATCGCCCAGGCCAGGAGCAGCGCCAGCGCGCCACCGTTCGCGCCGAGCGCGAGCGGCAGGGTGGAGTTGGTCGCGGTGACGGCCGCGCCGCCGACCGTGGCGATGGCGAACAGTGCGAGCATCAGGAACGGCCCGTGCCGGCGTTCGAGGAGCCAGCCGTACACGGCGATCGTGGCCAACGTCACAATCGCGTAGCCCGTGTTGGTGTAGGTGAACGGCGCCACGAGCAGCCGCCACCACAGGTGCGTGCCGTACTGGGCCCAAAGCTGGATGGCGTGCGTGCTCCCGACAAGCGCGGCGCGCCACAGCAGCGTCCCGGCGAATCCGGCCAGGACGATCGCGATCGTCGCGTACGGATGCGACTCGCCGCGGATCCCGGGGATCTCGCCGCGGCGCAGGCGGGGCAGCGACGGGCTCGGCGACCGGCGCTTGCGTTCGGTCGGGCGGCCGTCGCGGTCGAGCTTGGGCGCCCGCTTGCGCAGCCGGCTTCCGCAGTACGGGCACTCGGTTATGTACGGGCTCACCTCGGACTGGCAGTTCTTGCAAATTACGAACAGGTCCGGACCACCCGTACTCATAGAGGCATCGATTGTATGACGGCGGCGAACTCGGTAACAGACCCTGACCGTCCGGTCCGCTTCGGGAAGCGCTCCGGACCTGCAAATCGCCTGCTCAAACGATGGTGGCGGCCACGATCTCGCCCATCACCTCGCGCAGATCGTGGTTGGCCTCGTACACGACGACCTGGCGCGAGGCCCCGTTGCCGCGCTCGAGCAGATCCTCGACCGCGGCGAGATCGTCAACCGACCCGAGATCGGTGCAATGCTCGCGCATGCGATCCAGCAGCCGGCGCGCGAGCTCGCGCGCCGGGACGCGGTCCCACCCGGGCAGATCGACGAGCTCGCCGTCGAGACCGTGCCGCGCGGCCAGCCACTTGTTCTCGTCGAGCATCTCGAACGGGTAGCTCGACGACAGCTTCTCGCCGGCGTCGAAGTGCTCGGAGAGCTCCTTCACGAGACCCTGGACCATCGCCGCCAGGCCGAGCGTGTGCTCGACGCGCGTCTGGGAGTCCATCACGCGGACCTCGACCGTCCCGAAGTTCGGATGCGGGCGGACGTCGTACCAGAGATAGGTGTAATCCTCGATCGCGCCCGATCGGACCATGAACTCGATCCGCTGCTCGTAGTCGGCCCAGTCCTTGTAGGTGGGCGGGATCCCCACACGGGGGAACGCGCGGAAGATCGGCGTGCGCACCGAGGCCAGGCCGGTGGCGTCGGCGCGCCAGAACGGGGAGTTGGCCGACAGCCCGAGCAGGATCGGCAGGTGCAGGCGCATCCCGTTGGTCACGTGGATCGCCTTGTCGGGATCGTCGACACCGACGTGCACGTGGACGCCGAAGATCAGCTCCTGGCGCGCGACGAAGCGCAGCGCCGACACTAGATCGCGATAGCGCGGGCGCGCCGAGATTCGCTGGTCCTCCCACATCGCGAACGGGTGCGTGCCCGCAGCGCCGATCGTCATCCCCTTGCCCGCGGCGGTGTGGCTGACCTGCCGGCGCAGCGCGCGCAACTGCTCGCCGGCCTCGGCCGTGTTCTGGCACGGATCGGTCGAGACCTCGAGCACCGACTCCATCAGCTCAGGCTTGATTTCACCCGCCGGCGCGGGCTCGATCAGGCTCTCGATCGCGTTGACGAGCTCGAGCGACTCGGCGTCGAGGATCATGAGTTCCTCCTCGATCCCGATCGTGTACCGGTCCCCGCCGAATTTGTGCTCCATCGCGCGGCAGGGTAGCCGTAGACTGGGACGTCGGCGCGGTCGGCGGCGCCTGACGGCGGCGCCTTAGAGACCGAAACAGCTGAACTCGAAAGGGAGGGTCCGATGGCTCTCGGATACGACGGCAAGCTCTACATCCTCGCGTTCGACCACCGGGGCTCCTTCCAGAAGATGTTCGGGGTCACGGGCGTCCCCACCCCCGAGGAGACCGAGACGATCTCGGACGCCAAGCGCGTGATCTTCGAAGGGATGCTCGAGGCCGTGAGCCAGGGTGCCGAAGCCGGCGCCACCGGCGTGCTCGTCGATGAGCAGTTCGGCTCGAACATTCCCGAGCGGGCCGAGGAGCACCACCTCAAGCTCGCGATGCCGGTTGAGAAGTCCGGCCAGGAGGAGTTCGACTTCCAGTACGGCGACGACTTCCCGGCCCACATCGAGAAGTTCAATCCCGACTTTTCGAAGGTGCTCGTCCGTTACAACCCCGACGGCGACGCGGCGTCGAACCAGGAGCAGGCCGCGAGGCTGAAGCGGCTCGCCGATTGGCTCCACGACCACGACCGCAAGTTCCTGTTCGAGCTCCTCGTGCCGGCCACCGACGAACAGCTCGCGAGCGTGGGCGGCGAGAGCGACCGCTACGACACTGAGCTGCGTCCCGAGCTCATGCGCCGGGCCATCGAGGATCTCCAGAACGCGGGCGTCGAGGTCGACATCTGGAAGATCGAGGGCGTCGACGAGCGCTCTGACGCGGCGATGCTCGCCGAGCAGGCGCGCAACGGCGAAGGCCGTGAGGGCGTCACGTGCGTGCTGCTGGGCCGAGGCGCCTCGACCGAGAAGGTCGAGCAGTGGCTCCAGGTGGCGGCGCCGGTCGACGGGTTCATCGGGTTCGCGATCGGGCGCTCGATCTGGGCCGATGCCCTGAAGGGCCTCATCGCCGGTGACCTCGACCGTGCGGCGGCGGTCAAGCAGATCGCCGAGAACTACCTGCACTTCGTGCACGTGTACGAGCAGCAGGCCGTCCACTAGGGCGCCCGCCTTGAGGGCCGGTCGAAGTGGCGGCCGTCATCTACATAACAACGGGTCCGCGAGCTTGGTAGGCTCGCGGCCCGATGGCCATGAAGATGCGCCAAAGCCTCGCCGAACTCGAGCAGGAGTTCCGGCACGAGATGCAGCTCGACCGCAGTCGCAGTCAGCTGCAGCAGAAGCGAGCGGTCTCGCGCTCGCGCAAGCGCTGGCGTCAGCGCCAGCGCAAACGCAGCTCGGTCCGCTTCTACCTGCTCGTGATCACGCTGCTCGGCACGGCAATCGCCGTGACGGTCGCGATGTTCGAGACCCTCTACTACCTCCTCGGCTGATCAGAGGGAACCGGCCCCTTGCCGGCCCTCCGAACCTAGCGTTTGCGCTAGGCGCCGTCTCCCAAACCACGTAGCGCCGCGTCGACCTCCTCGCGGGCACCCTTGCCGGAGCCAAGTCGCTCCTGCTGGATCTCCAGATAGACCTCCTTGCGGAACACCGGGATGTCGCGCGGGGCTTGAATCCCGATCCGCACCTTCTCGCCCATGATCGCCAATACGGAGACCTCAATGTCGTCGCCGATCATGATGCTTTGGTTGGACTTGCGGGTGAGTACCAACATGGGGAATGTGCCTCCCTGCTCGCCTGGTCGTCAAACGAAGCAGCCGGACTGGCTCGTCTCCGCGAGCCTCCGGACAGCCGGGGCCAGCATAGCGGGTGCGATCCGATCTGCACAAGCTATTCCGGTTCACGCGCCCGGCAATCGGGTCGCCCCACTAGGCCTTCCGTCGAGCGACGAACATTTCAACTAGTCTCCGCGCCCAAGATGGCCCGTCGATCGCTACGACCCGAACTGAACCGGATCCGCGCCTGGGTACGCCAGGGCCGGACCGATGCCTGGATCGCCCACCAGCTCGAGGTGACCGTCCAGCAGATCCAAGCCTTCAAGCGCGAGCAGGGACTCGAGCCCAACGGCGATCCCGACGCCGTCGGCGCCATCGACTTCGACGACGAGATCGATCTGCGCGCCGAGGACGACGCGCTGATCGCCGCCGAGCTCGAGGCCGCCGAGGCCCGCCGTGCCGAGGAGGAGGAAGAAGAGACCGAGGACGGCGAGGAGGACGAGGACGACGAGGGCAAGCAGCGCTCGGGTGCCAAACGCCGGCGCGGTCGGCGCGGCGGGCGTCGTGGGGCCCGGCGCAAGGCGACGACGCTCGAGGCGACCTTCGATCACGGCGAGGAGGGCTACGGGCTGTGGCTCGATCCCGCCGTGCAGGATGACCCGATCTACGCCGAGTACTGGGCCGGGCACCGGCCCGTCGAGGTCGCCATCGAAGAGGACCAGATCGTCATCCGCCGGGTCGGCGACGACAACGAAGACAACGGCACCGACAGCGAGGACGGTAACGACAGCGACGACTGAGGCGCCCCTGTAGGGCGCCGCTGACTAGTTCTCGCTGACGACCCGAGTCCCGCCGGCGTAGTCGCTCGCCTCGCGCACGTACCGCGCGAAAGCGGCGTTCGCCACCGTTGTCAGGTCCCACGCGTCCGGGTTGGCGGGAACCGTGCGGACGGCGATGTCAAAGCTCCATTCGATGCCCTCGTCGCCGTAGAAGCGCGCGAGCTCCTCGGTGGTGAACACGCCGCCCACGCGCCGGCGCAGCTCGTCCACGATCGCGTCGGTCACGCGGTCGAGCGCGGGCCGCACGGCCGGGTCGGCCTGGGCCAGTCGGCGCTGACCCTCGCGCCACAGGCCGATAACCTCGTCGAACCGCAGTACCACCATCGCGCGTCGCCTACCCCGCCCGCGCAGCGATGATCAGTGACTCGGCAGACCCGTCACTTCGTAGGGATGCTCGCCCACGCGCACCATCCCGAGCGCGCGAGCGTCGCTCACGATCGTGGCCGGGCTGTTCAGGGAGCGCTGCTGCGCAAGCAGGCCGGCGTTGGCCTTCGAGAGCTGGTGCACGATCGCCCGCTGGCTGTTGGCCTGGCTTCGTACCGCGAGGTAGGCCAGCGCCTGCTGGACGTACAGGCCCGCGACGACGCACAGCACGATCAGCAGGCCAACGCGCCCGATCCGGTCCCAGCGAACCCGGCTGCCGAGATCGCGCGCCGCGATTCTCCTGGGCTTGCGTGCCGCCGAGCGGCTTGCGCTCGACCGGCTCGACCGGTTGTCCCGGGTCTCCCGGCGAGGAGCCGTGGTGCGGGCGTGCCGGCGTGACGGGGCGGTGGCGGGACGGGCAGGAGGCATCCGCTGAGGCCTTCGTTCTACGCGCGCCTCCTCCTTCCTCCTGCATCGCGCCTTTCAAGACCGGAACGCGCTGCGTCCCGGGTAACGCGCCTCCGCGCCGAGAGCCTCCTCGATCCGCAGCAGCTGGTTGTACTTCGCGACCCGATCGGTCCGCGACGGCGCTCCGGTCTTGATCTGCCCGCACCCGGTCGCCACCGCGAGATCGGCGATCGTGACGTCCTCGGTCTCGCCCGAGCGATGCGACATGACGGCGGTATAGCCGTTCTCGCGCGCGAGGCGAATCGCCGCGAGCGTCTCGGTCAGCGTGCCGATCTGGTTGACCTTGATCAGGATCGAGTTGGCCACGCCCGAGTTGATCCCGCGCTGGAGGCGCTCGGTGTTGGTGACGAACAGATCGTCGCCGACGAGCTGCAGGCGGCTGCCGAGCTCCTGGGTCAGGTGCGCCCACCCGTCCCAGTCCTCCTCGTCCATGCCGTCCTCGAGCGAGATGATCGGGTAGCGGTCCACGAGGTCGGCCCAGTAGGCCGACAGCTCCTGCGCGCTGAGCGTGCGACCCTCGTGCTCAAGCACGTAGGCGCCGTCCTTGTAGAGCTCCGACACGGCGGGGTCGAGCGCGATCGCGATCTGCTCGCCGGGCACGTAGCCGGCGGCCCCGATCGCCTCGACGAGGAACCCGAGTGCAGCCTCGTTGGACTCGAGGTTGGGC
>DATBYI010000041.1:0-4561 GCA_036513815.1 Solirubrobacteraceae bacterium | reverse complement strand
CGCCACGACCGCTCCGGTCCCGATCTCGACCACCGGCAACGCGCACATCAGCGCAAGGCTCACGCTGCCGGCGACGTGCCAGATCCCGGCGCTGCTGATCCATCCGAACGGCGCGGCGGGCGTCTACATCGCAAGCAGCGGCTTCGGCGGATAACAAGCTGAGCAACTGCGCCGCGGCCGGCAGCCGCGACGTTGCCTAATCGCCGCGACCCATGTGGCCAGAGTCGCGCCGGCGAGTCGATTCAGTGACTCCCCCGCGCGACTCGGCCGCGCCGCCTGCCCTCTCCGTCCCTCCACCCGATGGCCCGTACGCGGCGTCGCTGGCGCGCCAATAGCGTGCTGCGGATCAACGAGCTCTCGGATGGGCACGCGCAGGGCGTAGCCGCGGACCGTGTCGCGGGAACGCTAACGCTCGGAGAGCACGGATGCACGATGCGCGTCCCGAGCGCCGGCGGTGTACGGCTCAGTCAGCTGCTGTGCTGGCCCAACGACGACCCGTTGGAGGACGCTGCTGCGCGGCGACCGCTGCTTTTGACGCTTCGGGCTTTTCGAGCAACAACGTCAGCATCCGGACGTCTTCGCGCTCCCAATCTGCGACGAACAAGGCGAATCGATCAAGTCCATCTTCAGTGAGACGTGCCTGTTCCTCGACGCCGGCCGGCGTGAGCGTAACTCGGCACGAGCGCCGGTCCCGGGGGGCGTGAGTGGCGCCCAGGAGACGGACCGGGGATCGTCTTCTCGCCGCGGTTTCACTTCGGGTTGGCTCGGGTAAGCGCGGCCGTAGTCGCGACCGGAGAGGTAAGGCCTATGCCAGCAACGATCATCGGCGCTCGCGTCCTCGCGGTCGTCGCCGTCGCGCTCACGACGAGCGTCATCGTGGCCACGGAGTCGGCTGCATCGACGCAAAGCGCCACCGCGCCGGACGGCCCGGGCGCTCAGTCATATCTTGACCTGGCCCGCAAGGATTGCTTCGAAACCGCACCCAACACGACCTCGAAAGTCTGGTTCACGGTTGCCGACGGCGTCCTCTCGGACACGTTCAGCCCGACGATCGAGAACAGCAACGTCAACACGTTGCAGTACATCGTCACCGACGGGCGGTCGTTCACCGACATGCAGCAGCGCGACATGACCTACACGGTCAGCTCGCCCGACCGCAGCGGGATGGTCTGCCAAGTGACGAGCCGCGATCCGAAACACGGCTTTGCCCTGGTCACGGACTATCTGACGGACCCGGCCCGCGACAGTGTGGTCATGCACACGACGCTCGAGTCGCTCCATGGCGCGCCGGCCGCGGCTCTCCATCGCCTCAAGGTCTACGTCCGCTACGACGCGCAGATCGACAACACCGGCGGAGGCGGAGCGACCAACGCGCTCCCCAATAACGCGGTCATCGCCCCGGCCACCCGCGTGCTGGTCTCCTCCGACACGACCACCCCCACGGGCCCATGGGCCGCGCATGTCGTGGGCGCGCTGACCGCCGACCGCAGGTTCGAGCGGGCGTCGAGCGGCTTCGTCGGCACACCGAGCGATGGCCTAGCTCAACTGGACACCTACCACTGGCTGCGCAACGTCTACACCTCGGCCACAGACGGGAACGTCGTGCAGACGGCGCAGATCAACGACCCCACGCGCCCGTTCACGCTCGCGCTCGGATTCGCTCCGACGGCGAATGAAGCTATCCACACGGCGCAGCGGAGCGCGACCAGGCCATACAGCGCGACGCTCAAGGCGTACGTAGATGCTTGGCACGCCTACGACGCAACGCTCCACAGCCCTCCGCAGGCAGAGGCCCGCTCTTATTGGCTGGCGGCCAACGTGATCAAGGCCGCCGAGGACAAGACCAATCTGGGCGCGTTCGTGGCGGCGCCGGCCGACCCGTGGGGACAGTCGATGCTGGCGGTCACCACGCACGCCGGGTACACGTACCGCTCGGTATTCGCTCGCGACAGCTACGAGACGTTCACCGGGCTGCTCGCCGATGGCGATGAGACCAGCGCCCGACAGATGGTCAAATTCCTGTTCGACCGCGCACAGCAGCCAGACGGGAGCTTCCCGCGCGACTCCGAACTGGACGGATCAGTCGCTCCGGACACGTACGGGCTTTACGAGATCGACGAGGACGCCTACCCGCTGCTGATGGCGTGGGACGCGGGCTTCGCAGGCGACAAGTCCTTCTACCAGCAGCATCTCCGACCCGACGCCGACTTCATCGTCGCCCACGGGCCCGCCTATGGCGAGGACCGCTGGGAGGAGCACATCGCATACTCGCCTTCGACGATCGCAGCCGAAATCGCCGGGCTGACCGCCGCCGCCCATCTCGCCCAAGCGGCCGACGACCCCACGCGGGCGCTGCTCTACCAGGCGACCGCCGACGACTACCAGCGCAACGTGAAGTCCTGGACTGTCACCGATACGGGCCCGTATGGCGACCATCGCTACTTCATCCGCCTCTCGCCGACAGGTGACCCCAACGCCGCCGAGACCTACAACCTCAACAACGGCAGCCTAAACAACGTCGACCAGCGCAGCGTGGTGGACGCCGGCTTCCTCGAGCTGACCAGGCTCGGTGAGCTGCCGGCGAGCGACCCCGACATCGCTGCTTCGCTCAAGGTTGTCGACTCGATCCTCGAGCGCCAGACGCCGTCGGGCCCCGGTTGGCATCGCTACGGCGTACAGGCCAACGGCTCGACCGACGGCTACGGTGACTGCTACGAGCCAGACCCGACCAACTGCTCGCCCAGCGGCGCGCCCTCCTACAACGGCGTCGGGTCCGGTCACCTTTGGCCGATCCTCGACGGCGAGCGCGCCGAGCAGGAGCTGCAAACCGGCGACCGCTCCGGTGGACAGAGGCTGGCGGACACGATGGACCACGTGTCGTGGGGCATCGGCCTGATGCCCGAGCAGGTCTGGGAGGATCCGGATATCCCTGCCGCGCCGTACGGCTCGAATCCGGCCACCGCCTCGATCGGATTCATCGACGGCAAGGCCGCGGGCTCGGCGACGCCGCTGATCTGGGCCGAGGGCCAGTACGTGCGGCTGATCCGCGATCTGCAGACCGGCACGCTGACAGACCAGCCCGCGATCACCAAGGACCGCTACCTCACCAGCGGTCCGCCAACAAACGTTCCCGTCACGATCAGCTCTCCAACCAGCGGTGCGACCTTGAGCGGCTTCACAACCGTCACCGGCACGACTGTGCCCGGGGCCCAGGTTGTGATCTCTACCGCCCAAACGGGATCCGCAACCGACAGCACCACCCTTGTGCAGACCTCCGCGCTCAACGGCCAATTCTCAGCGACCTTGCCCACACCGCCCGGCAGCGACGTCATCACCGCCGTGTCCAGCGCAGGCCCCCACTCCTCGGGATACGCGCAGGAGACAGTGAGCGGCGGTTAGCGCAAAGCGCCGACCTTGATCGCCGCGGTCGAGGCCTCATCGGCGTCGGCGTTGCCCGATGAGCAATGCCACACTCGGAGCGCGGGCCCTCGGCAAAGGCGTAACGTCGCCCCCCCAGCGTCGTGGCACGAGCCGCGTGATTGCTTTCGCGCGCCGGCCGGGGCACCGGCGCCATACCTATGCCACGAAAGGGATCGTCAGCTGCTCGCCGAGGGGCGTAGCGTGTCTACGCGTTGAACGCGTACGTTTAGACAGCGCCGATGTGGCCGATGTTAGGGAGGACGACCTGACGCGGTCGCTCATCTCGCCGTCGTTTGAGAACCGCTACCACGAAGACCGTTCCGTGAACCCCGAAACCCAGTCCTCAGGCCCTGTGCCTGATGGCGTCGGTGCGCGTGATTTCCGCGTCGCCTCGATGCGCCGCCGAATTGCGATCAGCGTCGGCGGAGCTCTCGTGGTCGGTGCTCTCCTGGCGTACGTCCTTGCCGGGCGGGGCGCGCAGTTCAGTAAGGCTCTGGGGACGGCTCCGATCACGCTCCTCGCCTTGTCGGTACTGCTGCAGATCGGCGCGTTGCTGGCCCGAACGGAGGCGTGGACGATCTGCGTGCAGGCCGCTGGCGGCACGGTCAAGCGACGCGTGCTGTTCCGCTCGGCGGCGGCGGGGTGCATTGCGAGCATCGTCAACGGATCGGTCGGAATGGCGGTGCGCGTCGCGTCCGTGCGACGGGCGGCCCCGCAGGCGGCGCCGCGGGCGTCGGCCCTCGTGGCCGCCGAGGTGCCGATCATCACCGTCGAGCTGGCCCTCGTGGCGATCTTCTCATTCACGCTCGTGGCGCCGCTCGGCGTCCCGCTATGGGTGCCGGCGCTGATCATCGCGCTGATGGCCGGACTCGTCGCCGGGCTGTGTCGTGTCTCGGACCGTCACCGTACCGGCCTCGGATCGGGCCTCGCCGTCCTGCGCATGAAGAGCCGCGGCCGCCTGATCACCTTCGCGCTCCTGGCCGTATGCGCGCAGGTGCTGCGCAACTGGCTGATGCTCCACGCGATCGGCGTGCACGTCTCTATCTTTGACTCGATGGCGCTGCTGATCGTGATGTTCACGGTCGGCCAGCTGCCGATCGGCCCGAGCACCGGTCCCGCCGCCACGGTTCTGATCCTCGGC
>DATBYI010000040.1:0-22969 GCA_036513815.1 Solirubrobacteraceae bacterium | reverse complement strand
GGTCGTGCTTCTGCTTGCCCAGGAAGACGGGCCTCTCATCAGGCCGCTTGATCCCGCTCCAGGTGATCGTCGATCTCGACACGGGCGTCGCGAGGATGATTTGGCCTCGGTGCGCCGGGTCGAGACCGTCGCTAAGCCCACCTATGGTTAGTCCGCACGAGCCTCGACGGCGGTCGTCACGTCGGTTGCGCCAAGTGCTTGGAGCGCCGTTGGGAGGATCGTCAGCTCCGGCACATAGGCGCGCGACGGCAACGAGAGGATAAAGAGGCACGCGGTGGCGATATCCGACGGTGCCAGCATTTGTCTTCGGACGCTGGACGGTGGTATTACTGGACGCCGATCGATCAGTGGTGTGTCGATCATGCCAGGCAACAGCGTGGTCACCCGGACACCGTGCGAGTGTTCCTCGAGCGCGACCGCGCGCGCCATCGCGAGGAGTCCAGCCTTCGTCGCCTGATAGGCAGCGCCTGATGAGTCGGGCCAGACACCCGAGACGGATCCGACGACGATCGCGACGCCGCGTGTCTCTCGAAGCGGCCCCAGAAACGCCCTTATCACATCGAAGGCACCGGTGAGGTTCGTCGAGAGAAGCAGGTCCCAGTCCGTCACCTTCAACGTGTCGAAACGTCGCTGCGGGACGTTCCCTCCCGCGGCGAGTATGAGCGCGTGTACCGGTCCCTGGGCACAAACTTCATCCCTGAAATGTTCGACCGCAGATCGATCGGTGACGTCCACCTGATGGCTCGCAACCTTGCCTTGCAGAGCCTCGTCTATTGCCTCTCGCCGCCGGGCCGCAGCGTCCACGTGCATTCCCGCATCGGCTAGGGCCAAAGCCACCGCGAGACCAACGCCACTGGACGCTCCAACGACGACGGCGCGGCGGTCGGCGAGGTCGTTACACAAACTCATGTTTGTAATTCTCGAAATGTCGGTTTCAGCGCTTGGTATAGCGACGCGAACGTCGAGCGAAGCCCCAAGAGCGCGGCTCGTGAAGACTCGTCGCATTCCCGGATTTCATCAACCTTGATCCATCGAGCTGACTCGCCGATGCTCTCGATCATCCCAAGCGCATGCAGGCCCAGTACCGCGGCGCCCAAGCTCGAGCCCCTGGGACCCGCAGTGAACGTGATGGCCTGCCCGAGTGCGTCGGCGAGCACCTGTCGCCAGACAGCGCTCTGGGCAAAGCCACCCGTAGCGCGGATCTCGTGGACAGAGTGGCCTGCCTCCCGGACCGATTCGAGGATAAGGGCGAGCTGCTGACAGACGCCCTCAAGCGTGGCGCGAACGAGGTGCGGCCGACGATGCCGGCTCGTGAGCCCGACGAAGGCACCCCGGGCCTGAGCATCCCAGTAAGGAGCTCGTTCCCCGTAGAGATACGGGAGCATGATCAATCCATCGCTGCCCGGCGGCGCCGCCAGGGCCTCATCGAGCAGCGCATACCTCCGATCATGATTGAGTTCCGGAGCGACCGCCGCAGCCAGCCAGTCGACCGCCGCGCCACCATTGTTGATGGCACCGCCCGTCGTCCAGAGGTTGTCGGTGAGCGCGTAGCAGAAGAGGGTGGCGCGCTCATCGACAGCCGGCTCCCCAAGCGTCACCCGCAAAGCCCCACTCGTCCCGATCGACACCGCGGCTATTCCCGGCGAGACGGCACCCACACCCAGGTTGGCCAGCGGTCCGTCGCCGGCGCCGGCGACCACGGGGGTCCCCGGCGCGAGTTCGAGCTCGGCCGCCACGCCCGCCAACAGCTCGCCCGACACCGAAGTGGTCGGCACCGGGTCACAGAGCAGCTCGCGGCGAACTCCCGCGATGTCCATCGCCTCGGCATCCCAGTCCAAAGCCCTGAGATCGAACAGTCCCGTTCCCGACGCGCACGAGTAGTCGACCAACCACGAGCCGGTCAGAAAGGAGAGCATGAGCTCCTTGATCCCAACCCAGCGTCTGGTCGCGTGGAACACCTCGGGCAGCTGCTCTCTGAGCCACACCAACTTGGCCAGCGGCATCATCGCGTGCGACGGAGTTCCCGTGCGTCGCTGCCTCCGGAGGTTGCCAACCCCGTCCCCGAGGCGTTCGGCCTGCTCGTACGCGCGCGTGTCAGCCCAGGTGATGAGAGGGGTGAGAGGCTCGCCCGCAGCACTTACGCCGGTGAGCGCATGCATCGCCGTCCCGAGCGAGATGCCGACGATCTTGGCGCCTTCTGCCTTAGCCTCACCGGCCGCGCGTCGGATCGCCCGCGACGCCGCCGCTCGCAGCTGTTCCCAATCCTGGACGGCGATCCTCGGCCCTGGACTCCGCAGCTCACACGGCGCGGCGGCGCTACCCCAGGTTCGTCCTTCCGCGTCAAGCGCCAGAGCCTTCGCTTGGGTCGTACCGACATCGACACCGAGCACCACTGGAACACTGGTATGTGGAGAGCGTCCGGCGGCCGCGCCAAGCCGGCCGGAACTACTTGACAATCGATACCTTCTGACGGTTGGTCGTCACCAGCACCGCCACGATGAGAATCACGCCGTAGATGACCTGCTGAAGCTCGGGTGCCCAACCCGCGATCGTCATGCCCACAACCAGGACGGCCAGGATGAGGGCGCCGATCAGAGTGCGGCCTAGTCCTCCCGAGCCTCCCGTAATCGCGGTGCCTCCGATGACGACTGCTGTGATCGCCGGGAGAAGCTCGCCGTCGGCAGCACCCGAATTGCCCGCATTCGAGGTGGCAAGGACGATCAGGCCTCCGATAGCCGCGCAAGCTGCCGAGAAGGCGAAGCTGAGCAGGACCGTCCGCCGGACGGACAGTCCCGCCACGATGGCGGCTCTCTCCGATACGCCGACGGCGTAGATCCGTCGACCGATGGGGAGCCATCGCAGCGCGGCAGCGCTGAGCAGCAGCACCACGCCCACGACGATGACGGAATTTGGGATGTTCAGCGTGTACTCGGTCCCGCTCAGCCACGTTGTTGGGTTGTGGTCGAACGGCAGCGCCAACTCGTTGCCGCTGGTAATGGCGAGTGCGACACCATCCCAGATGAACAAGCCGGCGATCGTGACGACAAACGAGGGCAATCGTAAGGTGAGGTGGATCCAGCCCTGAGCGAGCCCGATGAATGCGAACAGCACGACCACGACGGGGAGCGCGAACCAATGAAGCGTCGGGATCAGCTTAGGAGTCAGAACGGTTGCGAGCGAAGCCACGCCGCCGACCGATAGGTCGATTCGGCCCGTGAGAATCATCACCGTTTCGCCGATGGCGAAGATAAGGATGCCCGCCGCATTTGCTGCCACTACCTGGAAGGAATCGGTCGAGAGAAATGTCGGCTCGGAAAGGGTGAACAGGATGACAAGCGCGATCAGCATCGCGATCGGCGCGATCGGCACCTCCTCGGCATAGCGGCGCGTGAGCCGCACGGCTCTCAAGTCGGCGAGCGCGCTCATAGCATCTTCTCAACGATCTCAATCTGAGACGGCTTGGCCTCCGGCGGCGCCGGAAAGGTTCCGGTGACCGCACCATCTTTCATCACCAAGATCGTGTGGCTCAAGGCGATGGTCTCCTCGAGCGCATCCGATATGAGGAGGATCGACATTCCCCCGGCGGCGGCGTCCCGGATGATGTCGTAGACCTCGGCCTTGGCGCCGGCGTCGAGACCTCGGGTCGGATGATCGAGTAGCAGAAGCTTCATCTCTGGAGAGAGCAGCAGGCGGGCGAACACGACCTTCTGCTGGTTCCCACCACTGAGCGCCGACATCCTCGTCTCGAGCTTTGGGGTTCGGATGCCCAGTCGCTCGACCCATCGCCGAGCTACCTCGCGTTGCTTACGCCTGCTGATGGCGGGACCGCGCTTTACGTCGTCAAGATGCGAGATCGTGATGTTCTCGTCGACCCCCATATCCAACAGCGCGGCCTCCTCCTTGCGCTCGGCTGGGATATAACCGATCCCCCGGCTCAGGGCGATCTCCGGATGGCCGCCGCGTAGTTGGCTTCCATCGAGCTCGACATCACCTTCCTCCGCCGACTCGATCCCGAAGATGGTCCGCATCAGAGTGTCCCGCCCGGATCCCTCGACGCCGCAGATCCCCATCACCTCGCCGCGGTGGAGTTCAAATGAGATGCCGCGATAGGCCCCGGCCTTGCAGAGCCCGCGCACGCTGAGGCGGATCGAATCCGGCTCGTATGGTCGCTGACGGTCCACGCCGAAATAGTCCGCCGCCGACTCTCGACTGACCATGAGCCGAAAGAGCTCGTTCTCGTCATAGGAGCCGCGCGTCCGCTCGCCGACGCACTCGCCGTCGCGCAGGACGTACGCGCGGTCGGAGATCTCGAGCACCTCGTCCAGACGGTGCGACACGAAGATCACCGACGAGTGCTCCCGTAAACGTCCTATCACTCCGAACAGCATCTCGATCTCCGTCTGGCTGAGCGTCGAGGTCGCCTCGTCGAACAAGAGCAGCGCATCGGACTCGGCGAACAACTCCGCGGTGAGCGCCTTCGCGATCTCGACGATCTGCTTCTCGACCTGGCTCAAGGAAGCGACCCGTGCGCGAGGCGAGATGCTCGACCCGACCTTCTCGAGCTGCGCCTCGGCCAGCGCGCGCATCCGCTTCCACGGGTATCGACCATAGGTTCGGTCTCTCGTCTCCTCGATGCCCAGGGCGATGTTCTCTGCCACGGTCAGATTGGGTATCAGCGACTGCTCCTGAAAGACCATCCCGATCCCGCGCGCTCGGGCTTGCCGCGGGCTGCGCAGGACAACAGGGGCGCCGTCGGCGAGGATCTCCCCTTCGTCCGGCCGATGAATCCCGGCCAGCAGATTGAGGAGCGTCGACTTCCCGGACCCGTTCTGGCCCACGAGCCCGACGACCTCTCTGTGCCCGACCGTCAGGGAGACTCGATTCAGCGCAACGACGCCGGGAAATCGCTTCGTGATGTTCCGCAGCTCGATCAACGCCCCGCTCTTCGCGGCGCTTGACACGTTGGCCGCTTGGGCCTCGATGCCGCCTGAGGTCATTTCACGATCTCCAAACGGTTGATCCGGCGCCGCGTGGCCACGCTGAGCGCCAAGACGATGAGCGCGCCCTGAACGATCTGCTGATAAAAGGGATTCACGCCGGAAAGCACGAGCCCGTTGTTGAGTGCCCCCAACGTGAGAACCCCCACGAACGAGTAGAGGACGCCGCCGCGCCCGCCGCTCAGCGAGGTGCCCCCCACCACGATCGCGGTTATCACTCCAAACAGGATTGACCCATTGCTGACGCCACTCCCGAGCCCTCCGAACCGCACGACATAAACGAACCCGGCCAGCCCGTACAGCGTACCCGCCAACGCGAAGATCCAGAGCTTCGTCTTCCTGACGGGCACGCCCGACAATCGCGCCACGGCTTCATCGCCGCCCACGGCAAACGCTCTGCGGCCGAGCAGTGTGTAGCGCTCGATCACGAAGGCGATGATGACAACTGCAACCGCGATCAGGGTTAATGTGGAAAAGCCCCCTTTATCCTCGGTCGCCATCCCCGTAATCGTCGCGTCCATCACGGTCACGCCGTTCTGCGCGAAATGTGCTTGGAGAACGGTCTGCAGACCCACACCGACATACCACGTTCCCAGGGTCACGGCGAACGACGGAATGCGCCCATATACGTTCAGCGCCCCGTTGGCGAACCCGAACAAGGTCCCCAGCAAGCACCCGACGAGCGCTCCGAACAGCCCAAGGTTCGCGGCTGTCGCGCTGTTCTTGACCAACAGCGCGACCGCCACACTGCTGGCGAGGATCACCCCTTCGATCGAGAGGTCGATACCGCCCGTGATAATGACGAAGGTCGCCCCCACGGCGGCGATGATCTCCACCACATTGCTTTCGACGATCCCGCGCAGGTTCGCCGGCGTGATGAAATGCGGGTTGATGACTGTGAAGATCGCGCACAGCGTCACGAGGGGCAGGATTGGTCTCAAGACCCGTAGCGCATCCAGCACACCGCGCCCGGATCGCTGAACGACCGTCTCCGCCGTGGCCTCCTGCGAAGGTTTCGCAGCTACCGCCACAGCGCACGTCTACTCGGTCACCGGGCTCTGCGCATAGGCCCAAAGGTTGTTGAAGTTGTAGTCCGACGGCTTTGGTGCGGCCAGGTACTTGGCAGCGTTCGCCTTGGTGATCAGGTAGAACGGTCCGTTGAACGCCCGCTGTTCGTGGGTCAGCTTGTTGGGATCGATCTTTCCGGTCGCCGCCTGGAGCACCATCCCCGTGCCCACCACGCCCTGCCAGTATGAGTCGAATTGAGCCGTCGCCACGAAGGTTCCGTTGTCCACCGCCTGAACCGCCTCGTGTACACCATCGCCACCGGTGATCTTCACTTCGCCTGCCCGACCGACGGCTTTGACGGCTTGCAGCACGCCAAGCGCCATGTCGTCGTTGGCACACGAGATCGCGTTCACCCGCTTACCAAAGCGGCTGAGCCAGGTTTGGGCAAGGTTGAAGGCGGTTGGCCGGTCCCAGTTCCCCGGCTCCACGGACAGGAGGTCCAGGCCGGGATGCTGCTTCAGTGCCGCCTGAACACCCCGCCAGTGATCCTGGGCGTTCGTCGTCGTCATCAGACCCTGCACGTAGCAGATGCCGCCCGTTCCGCCGAGCGCCTTGGCGACCTGTCCGATCAACTCGATCTCCGCCTGGTAGCTGTCGAACTGGATGTGCGACACCCATTGCGGACCGATCTGCCAGGGGAACACTCCAGACGGTTTGTTCCACTGGGTGACGAAGTAACCCTTGCCCTTCATCAGATGCGCGATGGTGAGGGCAGACTCCTCCGTGTTGTCCCACGCATTCAGCGCCAGCAATTCCCCGGGCGCTAGAGCCGTCAGCGCTCCCTGGATGACCGTCTCCTCGGTCTGAGAATCATTGTGATAGATGAGGGGTTGCGCCGTCGTATGGCCGTAGAGCTTGGCACCGTATTGCACGCCATCGTTGATCTTGAAGAAGTTTTCCTCGTTGAGATCGCGGTAGAGACCCGCTGCCTTAACCTTGGTGGCGGTCGATCCACTCGCGTTCGACGACGACCCGCAGGCGGCTAGAAGGTTCGCTCCGACGCCGGCGGCGGCAAACCCGCCCACCCCCTTCAGGAACGACTTTCTCGTGAGAACGCTCCCGTCCTGATGCGGCATGGCTATTCCTTCCTTCCTCTTGACTTTGCGTGATGCGGGCTAGAGCCGCACAGTCACTCCCGCGTCTACGGCCAGCGCTGCGCCGGTGACGTACCTTGCTTGGTCGCTCGCGAGGAACGCCACGACCCCCGCGATGTCGTCGGGTTCGCCTATGCGTCCCAGCGCAATCCCGGACTCGAGGCGCTCGATGAAAACCTGGGGATCGCCGTCACCGAGTCGATCGGCATCGGCCATGAACAGATCTGTCCGGACGTAGCCGGGCAGCACGGCGTTCACACGGATCCCGAGTGGCCCGAGCTCGAGCGCGAGAGAACGCGTGAGTCCTAGCAGTCCGGTCTTGGAGGCCGCGTAAGCGGCAAACTCAGGGCCGGTCAGGACGGCCTGGATCGAAGAGATGTTGATGATCGAACCGCCGCCGCGCGCCACGAGATGCGGCAGCGCTGCCTTGGCGCAGAATGCTGGAGCGGTGAGATTGGTCGAGATCACCGCGTCCCACTCGATCCGCTGTAGTGACTGCAACGGGGTGAACCGGATGATCCCGGCGTTGTTGACCAGGATGTCCAGGCCGCCGAACCGATCCAGAGTGGTCTGGAGGGCACTGTCGATTTCAGCGTCATCCGTGATGTCCGCTCGGACGTGGAGGATCCCCTCGGGGTCGGACGCGGGAGCGGCTTGCACGTCGACGACCGCGACGGCCGCGCCTGCTTCGTGGAGACGACGAGCGACGCTCGCCCCGATTCCCACCGCACCGCCGGTCACGAGTGCAACCTTTCCTTCGAGAGTCGAGCTCGCGTCGCCCACAGGCTCAGAACTCCTCGGCCCGTGGAAGTAGGCCAACCTCGAGGATCCGGTAGGAGCGCGGGCGGGTAAGTATGTAGAGCACGGCTTCCGCCACGTCCTCTGGACTCAGCATCTGATCGAGCTCGGCGGCTCCCGGGTCTCTCCCCGCCCCGTCGAAGGCGAACCTCGTAGCGACGCCGCCCGGGCAGACGGCGGTCACTCGGATTCCGTCCTGATTGAGTTCCCGGTCGAGCGCCCGCGTGAATCCGTACTGCGCGAACTTGGTGGCGCAGTACACGGACTCGAGCGGTATGACCCTCACTCCGGACTGCGACACGAGCGTAACCAGATCTGCCTCCGGGCTGCGTCGCAGATGAGGCAGGCAGGCACGCACGGTGTGCATCAGCCCCTTCACGTTGACGTCGACGAGTCGCTCGATCTCTTCGAGGCTGTGGTCTTCGAACGACCGACGGATGATTCCGATTCCGGCGTTAGCGAAGACGATGTCCAGACCGCCGAACGCCGACACAGTTCGCTCGACGAGTGACTGAAGGGCATCGAACTCGCGCACGTCGCACACTTCTGCCACTGCGTCTAGTCCGAGGTCGTCGCCCTCCAGGGACGCCAGGCCGAGCTTGACTCCGCGGCCGGCCAGTGCCTTCGCTGTGGCCGCACCGATCCCGCTTCCGGCCCCCGTGATGAACGCGACCTTGCCCTCCAGGCGCTGGGCTTCCTCGGTCATGCTGCGGCTCAACTCCAGGCCAGCGGGAGCCGCCGGAGACCCCGGAAGTTGACCCGCTGGCTCCACTCGATGTCGCCGGAGACCTGGTAGTCCCCGAGTTTGGGGAGCAACGTCTCGAGCGCGACACGAGCCTCCAGCCGAGCGAGCGGAGCACCCAGGCACGTGTGTATGCCGGCGCCGAACGAGGCGAGACCTCGCTCGCGTCGCGTGATGTCGAAGCGATCCGGGTCCGCGAAGACACGCTCGTCCCGGTTCGCAGAGCCATACAGAAGGACGACCCTGGCACCCTCCGGCACGACCCGGTCGTACAACTCCACTGGACGCGTGGTCGATTTGACGAGGTGCTGGACGATCGTCTCGTAGCGCAGCACCTCCTCGACGGCGCCAGGAATGAGGCCGGGATCAGCAATCAGCTCCGCCCGCTGATCCGGATGACCCGCCAGGAGATGCAGAGCGTTGGTGATCAATCCGGTGACCTCCTCCGTCCCCGCCGTGAAGACGAAGAACACGGTCCCGACGATCTCTTCGTCCGAGACGCCAGACGCGCTCAGCGCGACGAGCTTCCCGATCAGGTCGTCGCGTGGCGCCTGGCTGCGCCGGTCCATGACGATCCGCTTGAGCTCCTCGCGGAGCTCAGCCCCGGCGCGCAGGCTCTCGGCGGGAATGAACGGAGCCGGGAGGTTGACGATGTCACGTAGAAGCGCGGTGCGGAGCAGGCGGGAGACCTTCTCGTGCTCAGCCTCCGGTATCCCGAGGACGTCTGCGAACACGAGATCCGGGAATGAGATCGCGAACACCTCCGCGATGTCTGCCGCGCCTCGGTCGATGAAGCGGTCGACCAGCTCGTCGCACTTGCGACGAACCATCGGCTCGAGCTGACGTAGTCCGTCGGGGAGGAAGTCGCTGCGGATCGCCCTGCGCACGAGAGTGTGACGAGGCGGGTCATATCCGAGAAAGAAACCCTGGGGCGGAACGCCGTCACCGAACTGATTACTCGTGTCGTCGAGGTCGACGCCGAACTTGCCCGTGAACGTCTCCCAGTCCTTGTCGGCCGCGATTACGTCGGCATGTCGGGAGAGCACCCAGAACCCCTGCTCGGGGTTGTGGTAGAGCGGAGCATCCTTCCTCAGGGCTCGGTACGCCGGGTACGGATCTTCATGCGTGGCCATGTCGATCGGGTCGAAGGTCACGCTGGCCGTCAGTTCGTTCACGTCATCCTCTCCTCGCGATAATGGACAATTGGTTAGTCCACCATCCAGTTCAGCCTACCAGTGGGATCGAGCCGATGTCAACGTTAAGGGCGCTTTAGGAAGGCCTCGGTCCGGTCCGTGCGTCGGCCCAGTGCGTCGCGATCTGCTGGCGGACAAAGCGCAGACCGCGCTCAAGCCCCACGTCACCCTCCGCGTTGCCATCCTCGATCGAGATGAAGCGGTCGTATCCGCGCCGACGAAGCATGGCCAGCACGTCGCCGATCCGGACATCCCCCTCGCCAAGGACGCTGTGCTGGCGCGAACCTCGGGGGCGATCGCCGAGATGAACGTGGAACACCTGCAGCGCGACGCGCTCGAGCAGTGCGAGCTCGTCGGCATCGATCACCATCGGCTGAGCGCTGTCGTAGTTGATCCGAGCTTTGGTGGCTTGGATCAATTCAGCGAGCTGCAGGAACCGCTGTTCATCGGCGGCGAAGTCGACCGAGTCCACCGGCCACGTGCGATCTCGATAGTGGTTCTCGAAACAGAGCGTCACAGCCTCGCGCTCGGCACTTGGGACGAGCTGGTCAAGCGCCTGCCGAATCCGATCGAAGCCGTCGCGCGCGCTGATCTCGGTTCTTCGTATGCCCGCCGTCACCCGCACGGCGGGCGCGCCGAGTCGGGCTGCGATCTCGATGTTCCGCCTGACCCTGGCGATCTCTCGTCCGCGCTGCTGCGCCGAGGGGTGCACGAGATCACTCGCTCCGGTGATCATCGCGACGCCGAGCCCCGCGGCCTGAAGCGCGGACTCGATCCGGCGCACCTGCGCTGGGGAGCTCACGAAAGCCTGGTGAAGCTCAACGAAGCGGAACCCGAACCTCTCGGCGCTCTGAAGCCATCCAGACTCGCTGCGCCGCCCCTCGCTGACCTCCTGAATCAGGCGGACCGGAAACCAAGACAGGCTAGGGACTCCGGGGCGGTTTACCCCGGGGTCATGGACCCGTGACATGCGCAAAACGAGGATTGCGCCGGTACACGTCCTCGCGGTCGACGCCCGCGACGAGCTCGTTGCGTATCCGGTTCTCGATCCGGATGACCTCCTCCCCGGCCTCGATCACGTCCCCGACCATGTCGGCCGGAACAATCACCACGCCGTCGGCATCGCCGAGAACGAAATCGCCTGGGTTGACCGTGATCATCGACCCGACCTGCGCCGGGATCGTGATCGGAACTTCGAACCCGGTGTGCTCCCAACGGTGATCGATCCTCACCGGGGTGGTGAAGCGCGCAAACGTCGGGAACTGCATGCCTGTGAGCTCCGGGCCGTCCCTCGTGCCGCCGTCGATGACGACACCGGAGCACCCGCGAACCGCCGCGCTCAGCGCGGTGTTCTCGCCCCAGGGGCCGGCCATGTGAAAGCCGCCGGTGTCAAGGACCGCGACGCAGCCGGCGTACATGTGCCGGAACATCTCGTACGCCGGCTTCGGGTCGGGCGACTCCACGGCGTCGTCGGCGCCCACCTCGCGGCCCTGAATGCAGAAGGCCGGGCCGGCGACGCGCATCGACGCTGCGAGTGCCCTGATCTCGGCCGCGGCCACCTGTCCCGAAACCCCGAGCTCATCGAGCACATCCGAGACGATGCTCGAGTCGAGCCGCGCCAGCCGCCGGCTCAGGACCGCGTGCGGGCCGCTCACCATGCCAGCACCCGTGGGTATGGCGTGTAGACGTCGGCTCCGCTCGCGGTGACGAAGACATCGTCTTCCACGCGAACGCCCGCCAGCCCTGGGATGAAGATCGAGGCCTTGAGCGCGATCGTCATCCCCTCCTCGAGGAGGAAGCTCGAGCCGGGCCTGATCCAGGGCTCCTCCTCCTCGATGTCGACGCCGGTCCCATGGCCGGTCCCGTAGCCACGGGCCTCGGCGGAGTACTGGGCGTAGCCGGCGTCCACGAGCGCCCCCTCGATCACGGAGTTCAGCTCACCCGCCGTCATGCCGGGGCGGACAGCGTCACAGCCAGCCTCCAGCGCGGCGGCGGCCACCTCGATGATCTCGACCTGTCGGGGATCGACCTCCCCAATCGTGGCACCGCGGGCGATGTCCGTCACATAGGCGCCGTAGCGCGCGCCCCCCTCAATCAGCAGCGACTCGTTCTGCCCTACCACACGATCGGTCGACCGAATGTTGTTGTACGCCGAGTGAGGACCCGATTGGATCTGAAGATGCATCGCGGGGCCGTCCCCGCCCGCCTCGTACATCGCGGCCGATGCCTGCGCGGCGACCTCGAGCTCGGTCTTCTCCGAGGAATCCGTGACAGCGTCCCGGATCGCGTCCAGCCCGACGACGGTGAGCTCGCCGGCTCGGCGCAGCAGCGCCATTTCCGCCGGGCTTTTTCGAGCCTTGATCGGCGCCATCAGCGGCTCGGCCACGGAGAAGCTGACGTTGTTGAGAGACAGTGGGCCCCGGATTGCCTCATGCAACGCGACCGGCATGAACGACAGGCCGCTGATGGCCACCTTGCCTCGCCGGAGCTGGTTGCGCAGGCTAACGAGATGCGACGTCAGCTCTGAGAACGAAAGCGCCTCGAACCACGCCGTCTCCTGAGCCCACAGGAGGTTCATCTCGGAGACGAACAATGTCGGCGCGCCCTCCCTGAGCATGACAACGACGGCCATCGCGATGTCCGAGTAGCCATCGATCGGCCAGAAGTCCACGACGTACCGGACGTTGCTGCAGCGCACCGAGTCCGAGTAGAGGATCAGGGCGTCGACGCCGTGCTCGCCCATGGCCTCCTGGATACGTGACGTGCGCTGCTTGTATTCGGATGCCTGGATCGGAGGCACCACCGTTCCGTCAAGAGGTGACAAGAAACTCTCTCCCTTCCTTCGTGATGGGCAAACCGACTTCTCGGGCGACCTCGCCCAAAGCTCTGATCGTGTCCGCCGGCAGGGGAATGCCGGCCGCCTGCCGCGCCGCGAACAGGCGCTGCTCGCGCTCGCCGGGCATCAGCAGCTCGCCGTCGGGCCCAGTCGCTTTGATCATCCGAATCAGGCGATCGACTCGCTCGGTCAGCTCGTCCAGCGGCATGAATGCCTCGACGTCAATCGCGAACGCGAAGTGTCCGAGGGCCTGCGGTCGGGCGTGATCGCCATAGAGGTCGTACACCTCGGTGGCGAACCGAGCTCCGGTCAGCACGGCCGAGAGGATCTCCATGATGAGGATCAGACCGGAACCCTTGTAGCCGCCGATCGGCAGGATCCACCCGCCATCGAGCACCGCCTGAGGATCGTCGGTCGCGTCGCCGTTGGAGTCGACTGCCCAGTCGCTCGGAATTCGCTCGCCCTTCGCGGCCGCTTGAATCACCTTTCCCTTCGACACCGTTCCGAAGGCGAGGTCGAGCACGATCGGCATCTCGTCCCGAGCGGGTACGCCGACGGCGAGAGGCAGCGTTCCCAACACCGGCTCGCGGCCGCCCCAGTACGGCATGTTGGGCGATCCGCTTGTCGTGATCAGCCCAATCATCCCTTCGGTGATCGCACGTGCCACGTAGTAAGCGCCCTCGCCGAAATGGTTGCTGCGTCGGACGCCCACGACTCCCGCCCCCCCGTCGCGCGCCTTTCGAATCGCCTCATGCATCGCACGAGCGGCGATCACCTGGCCGATTCCGTCCTGCCCGTCGAGCAGCACTGTCGTGGCGGTTTCGTGCACGATCGTGCCCGAGATTCCGGGCCGTGCGCCGCCAGCGACGATGCGGCGGACGTAGACCGGCAGGCGCACGAGTCCGTGGGACTGCATGCCACGAGCATCAGCGCTGACGAGAGCATCAGCGATCAGGTCCGCGTCCTCCTGCGGGACGCCCACGTGCATCAAGAGGCCTGCCGTGAAGCGCTTGAGCACCTCCATCGGAAGAGCGGGCTCAGACGCGGTCATCTGATCCTCGACATCTCGAGTGTTGCCCCCACGCCGAAGACCAGCCGCGCGGTCCCGGCGAGGACGAGATCCGCGTCGCGCTCAGTAAGGACGCCACGCTCGAGAGCCGCCGCGAGCTTGAGGAGGTTGACGCTGACGTCGCACTCCGGTCCATCCGAGCCGAACATCACTCGTTCGGCGCCGAGGAGGGCCACGGGCCGGCCGTAGACCTCATCGGGCTTGTCGCAGGTCTGAGACGTGTCGACGATTACGTTGGGCTCGCTCTCGACGACCTCCGGGACTAGATGACACATCGCCGGCTGCAGGCCGAGGTGCAGGAGAACGATCGTCGTCTCGGGACACCGCCGCGCCAGAGCAGCGATCGCATAGGGCGAGCAGACGTGATGAGCGAAGTCGCTGTGGATGACCACCGGCAGGCCGGCTTCGCCGGCGGCTCTCACAAGCGGATCGACCGCTCGATCGAGCTCGTAGTAGCCGTGAGCGATTGGGTGCAGCTTCACCCCGCGGATTCCCAGTTCCGCGCATCGGCTCAGCTCGGCTGATCCCGCCCTGGGAAGAAACGGATGGACGACCGCGATCGGGACCAGCCGGTCGGGATGGGCGGCGCACTCAGCGACCGCCAAATCGTTTGCGGCCACGAAATCTTCAGATGTTCTGAGCGCAGCGACGAAGTGCATGACGATCGTCAGGTCGACTCCGGTCGCGTCCATGGACCGGATCACGTCGTCTCCAGAGACGCGGAAGGGCTGTCCTTGTCTCATCTTGCGCCCCAGGTGGTGATGCGAGTCGATGACGAGTCGCTTGGTAAATTGGGCATCCATATAACCATTGTTGCCGGAAGCGGCCCGGAAATGCAAGGGCGACCGTTCCGACGTACGACTCGTATCCAGCGATCCTTTGATACAAAGGATAGACAAATGACCAATTCCTTTGCCGGGACCGTCGTGCTCGTGACGGGGGCCACGCGCGGCATCGGGCGCGCTGTCGCCGACCGGTTTGCGCGCGAGGGCGCCAAGCTCGTGATCTGCGCGCGGTCCGGCTCCGACACGGTCGCCCGCGAGCTGGCGCGCGAGGGCACGGAGGTTTTGGCGCGCGATCTCGACATCTCCCAGCCGGACGCCCTGGCAGATCTCGTCCGGAGCGCACTCGAGACGTTCGGCGCGATCGACGTCGCCGTCCCTAATGCAGGGATACGAAGCCGCGTGGGAATCGATGATCTCGGGATCGAGGAGTGGCACCGCGTCCTCGACATCAACCTGCTCGGCACGTTCTTCACGTGCCAGGCCGTTATCGGACCTATGCGGGAGCAACGCTCCGGACGGATCGTGACCATCTCGTCGCTGGCCGGGCAGGTCGGCGGAACCCTGGTCGATGCCGCCTACAGCGCGGCAAAGGCGGGGATCATCAACCTCACGAAGGTGCTGGCCAAAGAGCTCGCTCCGGTCGGAGTCACGGTCAATTGCGTCTCTCCCGGGACGATCGACACGCCGTTCATCGGGGATTACGACGATGAACTGCGCGATCAACTGGAGAGTCTTATTCCGCTCCGCCGGCTCGGGACCGCGGATGACGTGGCGGAGGCGGTTCTCTACTACGCGTCCCCCGGCGCTGCCTGGGTGACGGGCACGACGCTCTCAGTCAGCGGCGGGCAGGTGATGCTCTGAGCCCCGAGGTCGATGTCTGCATCATCGGCGCTGGCGCCTCGGGAGCGACCGCGGCTGCCGCGCTCGGTCGGGCAGGGCTCCAAGTGCTCGTGCTCGAGCGTGGACCGTGGCCCGAAGCGGCGGATTTTGGCGCAGACGAGCTCGCCAACGTCAACCGTCACTACCTAACCCCCGATCCGGACCTGAATCCGCGGACGCTCCGCTCCTCGACCTCAACCGCCGCCGTGCCTGCCGCGTTCTCCAACGTCCCGCAGATGGTCGGCGGCGGAACGGTCCACTGGACCGGACTAGTTCCTCGGTTCCAACCCAGTGACTTCCGGCAGCGAAGCCTTCACGGCGTGGTTGCCCACTCGTCGCTGGAGGACTGGCCGATCGACTACGAGGACCTCGAGCCCTACTACGACCGTGTCGAGTGGGAACTCGGCGTGTCCGGCAGAGCCGGAGCGAACATCCACGAGGGCCCACGGAGACGCGACTACCCATGTCCGCCGCTCCCGCCGGCGCCGTACACCGAGCGCTTCCGCACCGGCTGCGAGAAGCTTGGGCTCAGCTCCTTCCCCACACCGTCCGCCCTCCTCTCGAAGCCCTTTGGATCCCGGCCGAAGACCGTCGTGCACCCGTTCATCGAGCGGCACGGCGACCCCACCGCCACGAAGTCGACTGCCCTCAATACCTTCGTCCCGGCCGCTTTGGCGACCGGCCGCGTGACGTTCCAACCCGGCACCTACGTGCACGCCCTCGAACGGGCTCGCGACGGCACCGTGGCGGCCGCGATCTTCACCGACTCCGAAGGGCGCAACCGCGCTCAGTCAGCCCGCCTATTCATCCTCGCCTGCGGCGCCATCGAATCGACACGCCTCTGGCTGTTGTCCGGACTTCCCGATGCGAGCGGACAGGTCGGCCGCAACCTCACCCTGCACGAGTTTTCGTGCGCCCTTGGCACCTTCGACGAGCCGGTGTTCGGCTGGATGGGGGGAGGACACATCGCCCGGAGCACGCTCGACTTCTACGAGACGCAGGACGACCGCGGATTCATAGGCGGCTGCCACGTCTTCGCGTCTGGCCCCCGCAGCCCGTGGCCGATCAACTTCACGGTTCCTGCCTCCCCCCTCTGGGGAGCAGCGGCCAAGAACGTCGATCGCACCCTGTTCAATCACACGATGGCCGCAGCATTCCTGCTGCACGACCTGCCTCAGGAGAGCAATCGGGTCGATCTGGATCCCGAGGTCACGGACGACTGGGGACTGCCGGTCGCGCGCATTACCCACCGAATGCACACCAACGACATCGCCCAGGCCGCCTGGTTCGCCGCACGGTGCGGAGAGATCCTTGCCGCAGCCGGGGCTACTCAGACCTGGACGTTCCCGATCACGACGATCACCGGGAATGCCTCCCACCAGCACGGAACGCTGCGGATGGGGACCGACCCGGAGCGGTGCGTCCTGGACTCGGACTGCCGGGCCTTCGAGGTCCCAAACCTCTACGCGGTGGATGGCAGCGGGTTTCCGACGGGATCCGGACTCAATCCCACGCTGACGATCATGGCCAACGCGTGGCGGGTCGCCGACCGCATCGCCGAGGCCGCTCGCCGATGACCCGGCTGTTTCTCGACGAGCACGCCTGGACCACGCTCGAGGCGGCAATGGCCAGGATCATCCCGACCGATGCGGACCCTGGCGCACCGGAGGCCGGAACCGTCGATTTCGTTGACCGATACCTGGCGGGACCCGCCTACGTCTACGCAGATCCGAGCGGAGGAGAATTCCTACGCCTGGACGAGAGGCGCAGTGTCGCCTGGATGCGCCGCATCGAGGTTCTCCGCGAGCGCTACCACAACGGCGTCGCCGAACTCGACCGGCGCGCCAACGAGCTCCGCAGGACCGACTTCAGCGAGCTCAGTGAGGAAGACCAGGACCTCGTCTTAGGCGCGCTCGAGGTGGAGGAGCTCGGCCCGCCCGATACTCGCGACCCCGTCATGCAGAGGCCGGTCAGCGATCGCCACCTGGGTTTCTTCGAGACCCTCGTGCTGCACACGCGGCAAGGCTTCTTCTCCGATCCGGCGTATGGCGGGAACCGCGGTCGGGCTGGATGGCGCTTGGTGGCCTTCCCGGGTCCGACCTTACCGGCCGATGCCAATGAGGAAATGCCGGGTCCGCGTGATAACGCGTGAACAAGACGGGATCGGAGTAAGGAGGAGACCAGCATGACGAACAGTGGCTCACTCGCGGACAAGGTCGCGATCGTGGTCGGCGCCAGCGGCGGTATTGGACATGCGATTGCGCTCCAGCTGCACGAATGCGGGGCAACTGTCCACGGCCTGGCCCGACGGTCCTTCGACGCGCCGTTCACGACCCACTCCGTCGACGTGACAGACCCCGCCGCGGCTGACCGCGAAATCGAGTCGATCGGCGAGCAAGACGGGATCGACATTCTGGTTCTGGCCGCGGGCCTACAGGTCGCCGAACGACGCCTTGACCAACTTGACAGCGCTGGATGGCGCGCCTTGATCGCCGGCAACCTCGACTCCGCCTTCAACAGCCTGCGCCCGGCGCTGTCCTACCTCCGGGCGGCGCGCGGCACCGTCATAGCCCTCGGCAGCGTCTCCGGCGTGTGGCCGGATCTTGCCGGGCCGGCCTATCAGGCGGCGAAGTTGGGACTGCTCGGGTTCATCCGAGCAGCAGCCATCGAGGAGCTGCCGCACAGCGTCCGCTTCTCGGTGGTACATCCCGGCATGACTAACACTGACATGCTGACCAGGCGCCCGCAGCCAGTGCCCGAAGAGATCGTCCGCCATACCCTCGCGCCTGAGGATGTCGCACGGGTGTGCGTGTTCATCGCGCAGCAGGCTCCCGGAGTCGCGATCCCCGAGGTGACCGTCCTGCCAGCTGCGCTGCAGGTGCCGGGTAGGACCACACCGACGCCGCCCACGGAAGTCGCGACCTAGCCCCTACCGGGGGCAGGACCGCGGGCGACGCGACGCCCTCAGCCGGTTTTCTTCGCCGCTCGCAGCCGCTTGCTCACGTCGTCGAGATGCTCGCGCATCAGCCGCTCGGCTCGGGGCCCGTCCCGCTTGAGCACGGCCTTGTAGATCTGCCGGTGAGCCGTGAGGCTCGCGCCGCGCTCTTCGGATCCAAGCAGCCGGCCGGCCGCCCCGATCAGGTCGCGCAAACCGTCGAGCAGCGCCACAAGCGTCGAGTTGCCGGCCGCCACGGCAAGGGCCCGGTGGAACTCCGTGCCCGACTCGGCCTCGGCATCCACTCCGTCGTCGCTCGAGATTGCCGCTTGATAGCGCTTGAACGCTCGTTCGATGCCCTCTATGCCCTCCTGTGTGGCGCGTTCGGCGGCCAGGCCGGTAACGGCCGGCTCGATCAGCCTGCGCACCTCCATCAGCTCATCAAACGAGCCCTGGTTGAGAAGAAGGCGATAGATGAAGGGCTCGAGTGGCAGGCGGGCCAGGTTCTCGGCGACGTAGGTTCCGCTTCCCTGGCGCGATTCGATGATTCCGATCAGTCCAAGGGCCGACAGCGCCTGACGCACTGAAGGACGACTGATGCCCAACATGGTCGCGAGCTCCCGCTCCGGAGGGAGTTTGTCCCCGGGACGCAACCTGCCGTCCCGGAGGAGCCCGACGAACTGTCGCAGCAAGATCTGTCCCACCGTGCCCCGCGGCTCGAACTGCTGGAACAGGTCGTCGTCCACCCTCGTCATACTCGGCTCGATCACGAAAGGGCTAAGCCTCGCAATCTATCCTCTCCACCGGCTGTTGGTCGTTGCTCGTACGAGTTGTACATGTCCTCGCCTACCCGCGGGGATCCGGCTAGGCACGAGCCGGGATATCCCCCGACACGCCGACTCGCTCCGCCACCGCCGCCAACCGGGCGACGGCCTGCGCGGGGAGTGGAATGCCCTCGTCGCGCCGTCGTGCCGCCACCGTGGCGGCACGCTCGCCTGGGAGACGGACAGCGTCTCCCCCGTCGGCGAGCCGGGAGGAGTGAAATTCCCGCACGATTCCGTCGACCCTTTGCTTGAAGCGGACCGTGTCCTCGAACGCAGCGATGTTGATTGCCATGAAGAAATGGCCGTCGTGACCTGGGTATGGGCGTGGCTCAGGGAGCTGCTGGCCGAGTTCCTTGCCCCACGCCGCGCCTGAGAGTAGCGCCGACAGGGTTCCCGTGAAGAGCGCCATCGCGACCCCCTTGTACTTCCCACTCGGTTGGCCCCACCCGGCGAGCGCCGCATCGTAGTCGGTCGTCGGCCGACCGTCGACGCCCAAGGACCAGTCGTCGGGGAGCGGCCAGCCCCGCTCTCGCCACAGCTCGATTTTCGCGGGAAACGTGTTCTGGAACGCAACATCGACGACGATCGGTTCCTCCTCGAGCGCGGGGATCGCCGCCGCCAAGGGGTTGTTGCCGATGACCTGGTCGATCCCGCCCCAGGGTGCCATGCTGGGAAGAGCCCCCGTCGTAGCGATGCCGATCATGTCGTGCTCGAGCGCCATCATCGGGTAGTAAGCCATCGCTCCGCAGTGGTTGCTGTGGCGAACTGCGACCGCGGCAATGTTGGTCTCGCGGGCCCGCTCGATGGCCCGCCCCATCGCGAAATGTGCCGCGATATGACCCATCGCATTGTCAGCGTCGACGATCTCGATCGCGGCGGCCGAGTGAACGACCCTGGGGGTGCCTCGCGGATCGATGCCTTCGGGATCAAGCAGACGCCCGATGTACATGGGGGTCATGGCGATGCCGTGTGTGTGCACGCCGCGAAGGTCCGCCTCCACCTGGATCGAGGCCATCAGTGCGGCATGGTCTGCACTGAGACCCACCGCCTCGTAGATCGCTGCCACGTAGGCCTCGAGCGAGGCGTGATCGACGATCGGCTCCTTGTCACTTGAGACTTCCATACACCTCTCCTCTCTGTGTTAACCAGTCCACCCATGCTGGCGACGCCCGCGCTGACCTGGACGACAACTGAATATCCCACCCGCTTGGGGCTGCGAGATCCAATCATCGGCTCCCAGGCGTTCACTGGCTGACGTCACGAACATGACATCGAGTGCCTGCTCACCGAACCCGACGCTCGTTAGATCCCGCGCCGGAAATTCGATGACCTGATCGAGCCGTCCGTCAGGCGCATAGCGGCGAACGGCCCACGATCCATACACGGCGATCCAAACGAAGCCCTCGGCGTCGACACACAGACCATCAGGAAAGCCGTCGGCCGGATCGATGCGGACGAACGCGTGACGGTCCCCCAATGCACCGCGGTCGGGGTCATATTCGAACGCGTCGACGGTCCCCAGCCCGCTGTCGGCGTAATACAAGACATGACCGTCGAGGCTCCAATCGAGTCCGTTCGAAATAGTCACCCCGTCGAGCCTTCGCTCGATCCGTCCGTCGCCTTCGAGGCAGTACAGACCAGCGACTCCGGCCGCGAAGTCGTCACGAACCGTTCCAACCCAGATCCGGCCGCGAGGATCGCATCGCGCGTCGTTGAACCTCAGCCGCCTGTCCCCTAGGTCTATGGTGGCTACCCGTTCGACCACTCCTGCGGCATCTATGCTGCTGAAACCGCTGCGGAGGGCGACGATCACTCCCCCGGATGCGCGAGGCACGACCGCGCCGACGTCCTCCCCGAGTTCGATGGCTACGTCCTCTCCGGTCCCAGGGTCGAATTGATGCACCTCGCCCCGAGGTATGTCGACCCACCAGAGCACATGGAGCGCCGCATCCCAGACCGGACACTCAGCGATCACCGCCCGGCCGTCGAAGACAGTCTCAACCAATGTCGCAAACTGGCGCGTGGCTCGGGACAAACCGGATTGCCGGGACAATTGGCAAGCTATCTTACCATGATGCTCGGGGCCGGCTTACCACCTGCACAAGCTGCAGGAAGACCGGCTTCTCGCGCCAATAACGCCTTTCGGCGTCAGCGCATTGGCCGTTCGCGACAAGATCTTCTGGAATCTGATCTTCCGCGTCGGGTTCCTTGAGGAGCTCACTGAATGGCGCGAGCGCCTAGCGCGCATCTCTACCTCTTGCTGCTGACTCTCGCCGCTCCAGCCTTTGCCATATCGGTCGTAGTAACGGTTTGCGCGATGAGCGTGCTGACGGCCCTCGCTCGTCCGTGCCCGCTGAACGGGGCGAGCACCCGGCCGGCACACTGGACATGGCTGGGACGCTCCGCAGGCAGCGGACCGACGACACAGCTCCTTTGGACGATCTGCGGCACTTAGCGTGAACCTGGCGAGGAGACTTCCGGATTCCCAGGCGAGGAGGAGCCGGCGCGCGGCGCGTGCTAGCTCGATTGCGGCTAGCACGTCATAGCGTTTTGGACGAGACGCGAGTGCGCACCAACGCCGAACGCGGGCTTCTGCAGCCTCGGGACGATGCGGAAGCTGGCTGCGCCAAAGGCCTCCCTTCGTTCAGCTGCGGTGATTCGCGGCCGTCCGACCCGCGGAGCTGAGTTGCGTCGAGAGCAGGTGCGGTGACTAGCCAGCCAGGGGCTTGAGGTAGATGACCCGGTCCGCGATGTGTTCGTCGGCGATGGCTCTGATGGCATCGACCAGCGGTTGCAGACCGGCGGGTCGGCGCGAGAAGCGACTCGACAGCGCGATAAGCACTCCGGTGTGGTGGCCACCGCCGGTGCTGTGCTCGGCGGCGATCCGCGCGAAGTCCCCGACGTTCTCGGTGAGCACGCAGAATCCGCCGGCGACTGCCGCGCGGAAGATCTCTGCATCGGGAGCGCCACCAAGTCGAAGATCCGCGACCGTGGTCGCGTCGATCCCACTAGCTCGGAGCGCTTCGGCCACCTCGGCTGGATACATCTCGTCGACGAGAACCTTCACCGCGCCTCAGCGGCGGCGGTGTCGGCGCGGTGCAGATCGATCCGGGCCTGGACCTCCTCCGGATACGCAGCGCGGTACGCGAGTGCCGCATCGATCTGAGCTCGGGACACGACACCATCGGCCGCGAGCTCCGCTGCCCGGTCCTCGCCCGGTCCGAGATCGTCGAGCCACATCGCGACCTCCCACACGTCCGGCCCACCGATCAGTCCCGCGCGCCGGCCGGTCGGACCGTCGCGGAACGTGATCATCGGATGCTCGTCCCGGCGTGCGCCCTCCTCGGCGTAGCGCCGCAGGCGATCGGACAGACTCTCGCCCGCCGCGCGGGCGCGGAGGCGAAGCCGCTCGGCAAGGCGGTCATCGAGACGGACCGACACATTCACCGACATGCCCACAGTGTTGCACATCGTCAACAACAGGATGCCTGGATCGACTACACCGCCTCGGGCATCCGACCAGCCACGACATAAGGAGACCGGCCTACACGACCCGCCCGCCACCGTTCGGAAGGGTCGCAGATCTCGTGGACGGAAACGAGAAGGGGTCAACCAGCACACAGACCCCGTCTACTGCAGGCAACCCCGCCCAAACCAAGCCGCCCTCTGCACCCGGTGGACGAAATGTGGACGGAGCAAAGCCGTCACGAACGTCAACTCCAGAAACCAATAAATGGCTCTGAGCAGCC